>JASHYG010000038.1 GCA_030043215.1 Gammaproteobacteria bacterium | reverse complement strand
TATTCGGCGATCCGCACCGGCTGCAGCAGGTCGTGTGGAACATGCTGAGCAACGCCATCAAGTTCACACCTCGCGACGGCGTCGTCACGGCAACGCTCGCCTTCTTGGAGGGGAACTGCGAGCTCAGCATCGCGGACACGGGGATCGGGCTCGCGCCCGAGCTCCTGCCGATCGTGTTCGATGCGTTCAAGCAGAGCGACTCCGCGAGCCGCCGCGAGTACCCGGGCCTCGGCTTGGGTCTTGCCATCGCCAAGCAGATCGTCGAGCTGCACGGCGGGCGGGTCTGGGCCGTGAGTCCGGGCGAAGGCCTCGGCTCGACGTTTCACGTGGTGCTGCCGCGGGTCGCTCCGCGGGAGCAGCCCGCTGCCACAGCCACGCGCGCGCGTGCTCCGGGCCGCCTCGACTTGCAAGGCGTGCGGGTCCTCATCGTCGACGACGAAGCCGATACGCTCGAGCTCACGCGCCGCGTCCTGGGGAGTTACCACGCGATGGTCGTCACGGCCTCCTCGGTCGACGCTGCCCTGACTGTGCTCGATGGATTCCAGGCGGACGTGCTGATCTCGGACCTGGCCATGCCCGGTCGGGACGGCTACGAGCTCATCCGCTCCGTCCGCGAGAGCATCGGGCCCGACCAGCTGCCGGCTGCCGCGCTCACGGCCTTCGCGAGACCGGAAGACGCCGTGCGCGCGCACGACGCGGGCTTTCAGATCCACCTCGCGAAGCCCGTCGAGCCCGAGGAGCTGGTCCGCGTCGTCGCGCACCTCGCCGGGAAGTAATCTCCCCGGACGGATACGCGCGTGAGGCGGCTCATCGCCCGCCGCACCGCTTGGGAGCTCGGCTCATCCTTTCTTTTTCAGGACCGACTGGAGCCGGGCCGCAACGGCATCGACGTCACCCTCGGCCGGAAGCTTCCGCAAGATGCCCCGGGCGGCGTAGAAATCCACGAGCGGCCGGGTCTTCTCCTCATAAACCCTCAGCCGCTTCTCGACCGTCGATTCCTTGTCGTCGGGCCGCTGGAAGAGCTCGTGCGGTCCGCCGTTAGCCGGACAGGTCTCGCCCGGCGCTGGCGGCGAGGTGAACACGTTGAAGACCCGGTCGCAGCGCCGGCACGTGCGCCGGCCCGAGATCCTCCGGACGAGCTCCGCCTGATCCACCTCCAGGACGACGACGGTATCGAGCGGCTGCCCGAGCTGGGCCAGCAGCTCGTCGAGTGCGCGGGCCTGCGCAAGATTCCGCGGAAAGCCATCGAGGACGAATCCTCGCCCCACATCGGGCTCCGAGAGGCGCTCGCGGATCACACCGAGCATGATGTCGTCCGAGACGAGCTGCCCGGCATCCATGACGGGCTTCGCCTTGCGGCCGAGCTCCGTGCCGTTCGCGACCGCAGCGCGCAGCAGATCGCCCGTCGAGACCTGAGGAATGTGACAGCGCTCGATGAGGCGCTGAGACTGGGTGCCCTTGCCGGAGCCCGGCGCACCCAAGAGAATGATTCGCATGTAGGAAACCGACCGACCTGAGCCCCCAGGACGGACGCCACGTTACCGGCCGCCTGCGGGCAGGTCAATTTTTGGCTATTCTCGCGTCCCCGCCCGCAATCCCTGTCCGGCCACGCCATGCCCAAGACGAAGAGCACCGCGCGCACGACCGCGAAGCGCAACGCGTTCTACGCCCAGTCCGGGGGCGTCACCGCCGTCATCAACGCCTCCGCCTGCGGGGTGATCGAGACCGCGACGCGGCACTCGCGGCACATCGGCAAGCTCTACGCCGGCCGCGACGGCATCGTCGGCGCGCTGACGGAGAGCCTGATCGACGTGAGCCGCGAGAGCCGCGAGACGCTCCGCGGCTTGAGGCACACGCCGGCCGGGGCCTTCGGCTCCGCGCGCTTCAAGCTAAAGGGGCTCGATCAGAACCGCGCGGAGTACGAGCGGCTCATCGAGGTGTTCCGCGCGCACGACATCGGATACTTCTTCTACAACGGCGGCAACGATTCGATGGACACCGCGCTCAAGGTGTCGCAGCTCGCCAGCCAGCTCGGCTATCCGATCACCTGCATCGGGGTGCCGAAGACGGTGGACAACGACCTTCCGCACACCGACTGTTGCCCGGGGTTCGGATCCGTCGCGAAGTTCGTCGCCGTCTCCACTCTCGAGGCCGGGCTCGACGTGGCATCGATGGCACGCACCTCCACCAAGGTCTTCGTGCTGGAGGTCATGGGGCGGCACGCGGGCTGGATCGCGGCCGCGGGCGGCCTGGCCGGGCGCAAGCCGCACGAGCCTCCCCACATCATTCTGTTCCCTGAGATCCCGTTCGATCGCGAGCGCTTTCTCGACAAGGTGAAGCAGTGCGTGACCGCCTACGGGTACTGCGTCATCGTCGTGTCGGAGGGCGCCGCCTACCCCGACGGCCGGTTCCTCGCGGACGCGGGCTCGAAGGACGCCTTCGGCCACACGCAGCTCGGCGGCGTCGCGCCCGTGGTGGCGGCGATGGTCCGCGATGCGCACGGTTACAAGTATCACTGGGCCGTCGCCGACTACCTGCAACGAGCCGCGCGCCACGTGGCATCGAAGGTCGATGTGGAGCAGGCCTACGCGGTCGGCAAGGCCGCCATGGAGCTCGCCGTGCAGGGGGTCAATGCGGTGATGCCGATCATCGTCCGCCAATCGTCGAGGCCGTACCGGTGGACCCTCGGGCATGTCCCGCTCAGCGCGGTCGCGAACCAGGAGCGGAAAGTGCCGCGCGAGTACATCACCCCCGATGGTTTCGGCATCACCGAGGCCTGCCGCCGGTACCTCGCGCCGCTCGTGGCGGGCGAAGCCTATCCGCCCTATCGGGATGGGCTGCCGGACTACGTCAGGGTGAAGGGCGTGCTCGCTCGCAAGCGGCTCACCACGGAGTTCAAGATGTGATCCCTGCCTTTGCACCCTTCATGGGACGGCCGGAATAGGCGCCAGCCGGCTACATCGCTCGCGCGCCCGTAAGAAGGGCAGACGAGGGAACACATGTGTTATAGTCCGCCGCCTTTTGAGGCACCGGGCCATCGCCGGCACCGCCTCGAGAATTACAAGTCATTGATCGGTACGAGGAATTCCTGATGGAAGCCAGTACGTGGCCGTGGCTTGCCATTGCGGCAGGCGTGTTAGCCGTGTTGTACGGCGTGTTCTCCACTCTCTCGATCGTGAGGCTCCCCGCGGGTAATGCGCGGATGCAGGAGATCGCCGAGGCCATTCAGGCCGGCGCCAAGGCCTATCTCAACCGCCAGTACTCGACGATCCTGATCGTCGGCATCGTCCTGTTCATCGTCCTCGGGTTTGGGCTCAGCTGGTGGACGGCGGTCGGCTTTGCGATCGGCGCGATCTTCTCCGGAGCCGCCGGCTACATCGGCATGAACGTCTCGGTCCGCTGCAACGTCCGTACCGCGGCGGCGGCCAGCAAAGGCCTCAATGCTGCCCTACAGGT
>JASHYG010000393.1 GCA_030043215.1 Gammaproteobacteria bacterium | reverse complement strand
CTCACGCCACGGGCCTCAAGACCGTCGCGCCCGATTACTGGCGTGCCTTCTGGGATGCCTTCCTCCAGCTCGAGCCGGCTGCGGTTCCCATCGAGATCCTGCCTTCGCCGGCGAGCGTGCCGATCGACTCGCGCAGCGTGTCCTTGCACTTTCCGTCGCCGCGGGCATTGACAGCCGCCATGTCCACGATGCGCCTGTTCGTTTCCGCAGATACGGGACCGATGCATCTCGCGAGCTCGACGCGGGTGCCCACGGTCGGCCTCTTCCGGGCTTCCAGTCCGGCGCTCTACGCTCCATTGAAGCCGTGCGATCTGGCGCTCGACGTCACCCAGCACTCGCCGCGCGCCGTTGCGGAGTACTGCCAGCGAGTCTGGCGAGCCTCCGCTGCGCACGCGGGAGGCACTCTCGCCTCCTCATCGACTTGAGCACGCCCCTCGATGGGGGCGGTGTATGATCGGCTCGCCCTTGGACTTAAGGGTGACACGGGATACTGGCAAAGCTCGTGGGGGCTTCTCACCGTCGGGACGCTCGATGGCTCACAGGGACGACAGTCCTGTCCGGCCTGCTGTCGTGTGCTGCCGCAGCCGCGGGTAATCCTCCGGGTCCCGGGGCGCCTCCGGTCCCGCCTGGCGAGCCGAGCCAGGCCGTCACGGTCCAGGCGCCGGAGCCGCGCTACGTGGCCCCCACGCTCCGCGACCAGATCGGCCGGATCTGGGCCCCGGTCTACATCGACGGCAAGGGGCCGTTCCGCTTGGTGATCGATACGGGCGCAAGCCGCTCCGCCGTGACCGCATCGGTGGCCCAGGCGCTCGGCATCACCCCCGATGGCTCGCAGCCCATCAAGCTCAACGGCGTGACGGGCTCGGCGGTCGTTCCATCGATTCATATCGACAGCCTGCTCGTCGGCGATTTGCTGATGAAATCCGTCGTGCTGCCGATCGTGCCGAACGTGTTCGGCGGAGCCGATGGCGTGCTCGGTACGGAGGGGCTGCTCGACAAGCGCATCGTCATCGACTTTCGCCACGACAGCATCTCCATCAAGCGCTCACATGAGCGCCGGGCGCCGGAAGGCTTCGACACGATTTCGCTCGACATCTCGCGCAACCGCTTGATCACCACTCAGGCGCACGTCGGCTCCATTCCTGTCACGGCCGTGATCGACACGGGCGCGGAGTCGAGCATCGCCAACCTCGCCTTGCGCGAGGCCCTGGCGCGGCGTCGATTCCACCGCAAGTTCTCGCAGGACGATGTCTTCGGCGCGACCGATACCGTGACCCAAGGCGAGGGCAGCGATTTCCCGCCGATCTATCTGGGCGACGTCCAGATCCAGGGCGCCCACATCACCACTGGCGACATGCACATCTTCGACGTGTGGGACATGACGAAGCATCCGGCGATCCTGATCGGGATGGACGCGCTCGGCAAAGTGGACGCGATCATCATCGATTACCGCAGGAGCGAGCTGCAGATCCTCGTCCACCACACCGGATACTGGCCGCTCATTCCACGGTGACCGGACTTCCCGGGGTCGCGCGGCGCATCGGTCATCGTGCCGCGCTTTGAAGCTGGAGCTCGACAGGGTTGACGGCGCAGTCCTGCGCTGCTGTAGTGCCGCGGCCGTGAAAGACGAGGAGCCAGCATGTCGGTGATCCAGGTCGTTGCGCTCGCCATCATCCAGGGATTTGCGGAGCTGCTCCCGGTCTCGAGCTCCGCGCACGTGGTGGTGGCCGAGAAGCTCATGGGCCTCGACCCGTCGGCGCCGGCGCTCACGCTGCTCCTGGTTCTGCTGCACACCGGTACGATGCTCGCGGTCATCGCCTATTTCTGGAAGGGCTGGCGACGGAGCTACTTCTCATCGAGCGCCGCTTTCACGCGCTTCGTCCTGCTCATCATCGTCGCCACGGGCCTCACCGGGGTGGTCTACGAGATCGTGGCGCGGATCCTCGAGAAGGCCTTTCTTCCTCCGGGTCACCACGCCGAGGTGGAGCAGCTGTTCAGCCACCTCGAGCTGATCGCACCGGCGCTGTTCGCGGTCGGACTCCTGATCGTCGTCTCGTACCTTCTGGAGCGCCGCATCGAGAAGGGTCGGGAGCTGACGGTTCGCCAGTCCGTGGTGATCGGCCTCGTCCAGGGCTTGAGCCTGCCGTTCCGGGGCTTCTCGCGCTCGGGCGCGACGATATCCGTCGGGATGCTCGCGGGTGTCGAGAAGGCCGCAGCGGAGGCGTTCAGCTTCGCGCTCGCGGTGGTGCTCACGCCGCCGGTCGTGATCCGAGAGGCGCTGCGTTTGAGGACGCACGGCGCTGCACTCACGTCCGCGCAAATGCATTCCGCCGTGGGACTCGACGTCCTCGGCGGGGTACTTGCCTTCGGCGCCGGACTGCTCGCGCTCAAGTGGATCAGTGCATGGCTCGAGCGCGGCCGATGGTACTTCTTCGGAGTCTATTGCATCGCGGCGGCGATCGCCGTCGAGTGGCTCTACCGCACCGGGTACTGAGCTCGACGGAGCTCGAGGGTTTCGCGGCCGATGGCTGGGCCGCGCGCCACCACCTCGCTCAGGCGCCAGCGGACTCCTGCGCAACGGCTCCCGTACGCCGCCTCGCTCGCCGCCGCTCAACGGCGCGCGCGAGCCGCTCGAGCACTTGCACGGAGGCCGTCCAGTCGATACAGCCGTCGGTGATGCTCTGGCCGTACTCGAGCCGTCTGCCGGGGATCAGCTCCTGGCGGCCCCCGACGAGGTGGCTCTCGACCATGACGCCGCCGATTCTGAGGTCGCCCGCCTCGATCTGCCGGGCGATGGCGTCCACCACGGCCGGCTGCTGCTCGGGCCGCTTGCTGCTGTTGCCATGGCTCGCGTCGATCATGACGCAAGTCCTCACACCCGCGGCCGACATCTCTCTGCAGGCCGCATCGACGCTCGGAGCGTCGTAGTTGGGTGTCTTGCCGCCGCGCAGAATGACGTGGCAATCGGCATTGCCCGTCGTCGCCGCGATCGCGGTGCGTCCCTGCTTGGTGACGGCGAGGAAGTGATGCGGCTCGGAGGCCGCTCGGACGGCATCGACCGCGATCTTCACGTTACCATCCGTACCGTTCTTGAATCCGATCGGGCAGGACAGCCCCGAGGCGAGCTCGCGATGGACCTGGCTCTCGGTGGTCCGTGCTCCGATGGCGCCCCACGAGACCAGGTCGGCGATGTACTGCGGCGTGATCATATCCAGGAACTCGCAGCCCGCCGGCAATCCGAGCTCGTTCACGTCGAGGAGCAGCCGGCGGGCGAGGCGCAGCCCCTCGTTGATGCGAAAGCTCCCGTCGAGGTCCGGATCGTTGATGAGTCCCTTCCAGCCGACGGTGGTCCGCGGCTTCTCGAAATAGACGCGCATCACGATCTCGAGAGTGTCGTGCAGCCGCTCCCGCTCGCGGACGAGCCGCATGGCGTACTCCCTTGCAGCGGACACATCGTGGATCGAGCAGGGTCCGATCACCACGGCGATCCGGTCGTCCTCCGCATGCAGGATGCGCTGCAGGGCGCCCCGCGCGCCATTCACGGTGGACGCGGCCTGCGCCGTACAGGGCTGCTCGGCGAGCAGCGCCTCGGGGGTCGTCAATTCGCGCATCTCGCGGATGCGCAGGTCGTCGGTCTTGTTTGACACGGTTCAGGCTCCGTCCGCGTGTTCCCTGGCGAAAAAAAAGCCGCCAGAGGCTGGCGGCTTTCCGGGATACGCTACGACTCTTTGCTAGAACGTCAAGTCGAATGCAGCCCCGCTGCCGCCGGTGGCACGGACCCATAAAAGTAAAATCGGCGGTAGGAACGACACTCGATCATGATGCACTAATAACATACCGTCCGAGATCGCCGCAAGTACGCGGCGCGGGGCGGTTGGGCGCGGTGGGGCGCTCGGCGGGGCGCGGTGGGGCGCTCGGCGGGGCACTCGGCCCGGTGCAGTCCGGCGCCACGGTCAATGCAGCGTTTGACGGGGGACTCGAGCCTCGCGCAGCACCTTGAGGATGGCATCCACGACGAGCTGCGGCTCGTCCAGTTGAATGTGATGGCCGGCGTGGGTCGCGACGACTTGAGTGCTGCGCCTCGAGAGTCCGAGCAGATCCTTCTGCAGCTCGCTCCAGGCTCCCTCGAGCATCCCGGCGAGCTCGGCCGGAAGTCCCGGCGGACGCAGCGCGTTCGGACTGTGCGACAGGACGACGAGGGGTACGTCCTCGAGAGGGCCCGTCGAGCGGACCTGCTCGGCGCTCATCGTGAAGTCGATGCGCTCGCCGGTGACGGCCGGATCGGACCAGCCGCGAAGTCGCCGGACAATCGCGGACTCGCGCACGGACTGCGGCGGCAGGATCTTGGCGAAGCGCCTCCATTGCTCGGGGTGCGACGCGTCGACCAGCACCATGCCCGCGACCTCCCGTGGATGCTCGCTCGCGAAGACCCGCATATTGAAGCCGCCGATCGAGTGGCCGACCAGCACATAGGGCGGAGCGATGCGCGCGTCGTGCAGCACACGGCGCAGGTCGTGAACCATGTCGGCGCTGGTGCGCGGCCTCGAGGGCTCGCTGCTCCAGCCGAGACCGGCGCGGTCGTGCATGACGACGCACGTCGTCTTCTCGATCTGCCGCAGCACTCGTGGCCAACCGGCGAGGATCGGCCGGAGACAGGATGCCTCGATCGACAGTCCCGCGCCTTGATCGATGATGACCGCCGGGGTCCCTTCGCCGCGGCAGATGTATCGCAGCGTCCGCTCGCCCGTGCGGACGCTGCCGAAGTCAGGGTGCATGCGGCGCGAGGATACGCGCTCGGCGCCCGACTCGGGTCCGAAGCTTGCCGCGTCTCCCGGCATCCTTTCTTAGTGGAGTGAGATCAAACATTAAATATATTACGTAATATAATGTTATACATGGATAATATTTTCGATTACCTCGCGGGACGGCGGGGAAAGCGCACCGGACGCCGAAGCGCGGTTGACCGCCGACACGAGCGCGAGGAGCGATGCCGTGACGATGTTCGGGTGGCGGCCTGCGCCGAACAGGGTGGCGCCGCCGGGAGCCGCGATCTCGACGTAAGCCATCGCGAGCGCATCGCTGCCCGCACCGCACGAGTGCTCGTGGTATGCCACCACGTCGATGGGCAGGCCGAGCGCGTGCACGGCAGCGTCGATGGGCCCCGATCCCGCGCCGCGGACGGTCACCGATGCATTGCCGCTCTCGAGCTGCAGAGTGATGTGCTCGTGGCCGGCTCCGTCCGCGGAGGCCGAGAGCTGATGCCCGCGATAGCTCCAGGGGCCGGCGTGCGCGAGGTACTCGGCCTCGAACAGCCTCCAGATCTCATCGGAGGCGAGCTCCTTGCCGGAGCCGTCGGCGGCGCTCTGCACCACGCGGCCGAACTCGATCTGCAAGCGGCGCGGTAGCGCGAGCTGGTAGTCGCGCTGCAGGAGATAGGCGATGCCACCCTTGCCCGACTGGCTGTTGATGCGGATGATCGATTCGTAGGAGCGTCCGAGATCCGCCGGATCGATCGGCAGATAGGGAATCTCCCAGGGACCCGCTGGAGCGCGGGCCGCCAGTCCCTTGTGGATGGCGTCCTGGTGCGAGCCCGAGAACGCCGTGAACACGAGATCTCCCGCATACGGGTGCCTGGGATGCACCGGCAGCTGCGTGCACGCCTCCGCACGGCGGGCGATCGAGTTGATATCGGAAAAATCGAGCCGGGGGCTCACGCCCTGAGTGTAGAGATTGAGCGCGAGCGTCACGATGTCCACGTTTCCGGTGCGCTCGCCATTGCCGAACAGCGTGCCCTCCACGCGCTCGGCGCCGGCCATCATGGCGAGCTCCGCGGCGGCAACTCCCGTGCCGCGGTCGTTGTGCGGATGAACGCTGAGCGTGATGCTGTCGCGCCGCGCGACGTGCCGGCCGAACCATTCGATCTGATCGGCGTACACGTTCGGTGTCGCCATCTCGACCGTGGCGGGAAGATTGAGGATGGCCTTGCGCGCGGGGGTCGGCTCCCATAC
>JASHYG010000037.1 GCA_030043215.1 Gammaproteobacteria bacterium | reverse complement strand
CGCTCGCAACGTCGCCCATGACATCGTTGCGCGGCAGCACGAAGATCGACCCATCGAAGTAATGGCCGAAGATCACAACGCCCGCCGTGAGCGCTCCAATCGCGAATGCGGGAATGGCGAGGGCCACGAGCGGGCCGACCACGACCCACGGGGATTCGTGCGGAATGCTCTGCCCATGGGAGTGATGAGCTTCCGGGTGTCCGGCCCCCGCATGAGCTCCCGCCGCGTGCCCGGCGCTCGGCGCCGCATGCTCCGCGGCGTGCCCCTCTGCCGAGCGGAAGCGCTCCGGCCCGTAGAACGTCAGGAAGATCATGCGGAACGTGTAGAGCGCCGTCACGAAGACGCCGCAGAGCACGCACCAGTAGGCGTACGTCGCGCCCCAGCGGTGGGACGCGTGGACCGCCTCGATGATCGCGTCCTTCGAATAGTATCCCGAGAAGAACGGGGTGCCGCAGAGCGCGAGCGAGCCGATCCAGAAGGTGGCCGCGGTCCACGGCATGTACTTCGCGAGGCCGCCCATCTTGCGCATGTCCTGCTCGTGATGCATGCCGATGATCACGGAGCCGGCGGCGAGGAACAGCAGCGCCTTGAAGAAGGCGTGGGTCATCAAGTGGAAGATGGCGCCGCTGTAGGCGGAGACGCCGAGGGCCACCGTCATGTACCCGAGCTGCGAGAGCGTCGAGTAGGCGATGACGCGCTTGATGTCGTTGCTCACCACCCCGAGCAGCCCCATGAAGAACGCCGTGGTGGCGCCGATGACGAGCACGAACGACAGGGCCCCATCGGAATACTCGAACAGGGGCGACATGCGCGCCACCATGAAGATGCCGGCCGTGACCATCGTCGCCGCGTGGATCAGCGCGGAGATCGGTGTCGGGCCTTCCATCGAGTCCGGCAGCCACACGTGGAGCGGCACCTGCGCCGACTTGCCCATCGCTCCGATGAACAAGCAGACGCAGATGAACGTCATGGCAGGCCACGAGTGCAGCGCGGTGATCGGCAGCGTCTGGGTGGCGATGTGCGGCGCCGCCGCAAACGCCGTGCGGTAATCGAGCGAGCCGGTGTAGTGCAGGATCGCGGCGATCCCCAGGATGAACCCGAAATCTCCCACGCGGTTGACGAGGAATGCCTTGAGACCCGCGAAGATCGCCGTGGGCCGCGTGTACCAGAAGCCGATCAGCAGATAGGAAATGACGCCGACGCCCTCCCACCCGAAGAACAGCTGCATGAAGTTGTTCGACATCACGAGCATCAGCATCGAGAAGGTGAATAGCGAGATGTAGGCGAAGAAGCGCTGATAGCCCGGGTCGTCCGCCATGTAGCCGATGGTGTAGACGTGCACGCAGAGCGACACGAAGGTGACCGTCGCGATCATGAGCGCGGTCAGCCGGTCCACCAGGAAGCCGACCTCAATGTGCAGGCCGTCGCTCACGAGCCAGGTGTAGACCGTCCCGTCGTACGCCGGCACGTGCTCGAGATAGAGCTGCTCGAGCACGTAGAAGGACAGCGCGCACGAGACCGCAACGCAGACGATGGTAATCGTATGCGCTCCCGCGCGGCCGATCTGGCGCCCGAAGAGCCCGGCGACCACTCCGGCGAGGAGCGGCAGGAGCGCAATGGCGAGCAGCACTTGAGGATTCATGCGCGGCTCACCCCTTGAGCGTATTTAAGTCTTCGACGTTGACGCTGCGCCGCTCGCGGAACAGCACCACGAGGATCGCGAGCCCGATCGCCGATTCGGCCGCGGCGACGGTGAGCACGAAGAATACGAAGACCTGCCCGCGAATGTCTCCCAGGTATCGCGAGAAGGCGATGAAGTTGAAATTGGCGGCGAGCAGCAGCAGCTCGACGCACATCAGGAGCAGGATCACGTTCTTGCGGTTGAGGAACACGCCCGCGACGGCGATCGCGAACAGGACGCCCGAGAGACCGAGCAGCTGCGCGAGACTGATCATCGAGACTCCCCCGGCTCCACGGGCGCCTCGGGGTCCGGGCGTGCCTGCGGCTCCCCTTGCACCTGCGCCGGCATCCGTACGATGCGCACCCGGTCCCGCGCGCGCACCGCCACCTGCCGGCCCACATCCTGCGCCTTGTGACCGGCGCGCCTGCGCATGGTGAGCGAGATCGCCGCGACGATCGCGACGAGCAGCAGCACGGCGGCGAGCTCGAAGGGATAGGCAAACTCGGTATAGAGCACGCGCCCGAGCTCGGCCGTGTTGCTGTAGCTCGAGGGCTGCGGCAGCGGTCCGCGCGCCACGTCGACCCCGAAGGCGTGGGACACGACGACACCGACGATCTCCAGGACGATCACGCCCGCGGTGAGCCAGCCGAGCCAGGCAAAGCGGGTGAAGCCGCGGCGCAGCTCCTCGAGGTTGATGTCGAGCATCATCACGACGAACAGGAACAGCACCATCACCGCGCCGACGTAGACCAGCACCAGGACGATCGCCAGGAACTCCGCCCCGATCAGCAGCCAGATCGCCGCGCTCGTGACGAAGCACATGACGAGGCCCAGGGCGGAATGCACTGGGTTGCGCACGACGATCACGCCGAGAGCGGAGGCCACGAGAATCGTGGCGAACACGTAAAAGAGTATCTCGACGAGCATATCTTCGGTCTGCTGATCCCCGGCGCCCTCGTCAGCGGTAAGGCGCGTCCGCCGCCTTGTCGGCGGCGATCATCGCCTCGTAGCGCTCGCCGACCGCGAGCAGCTTGTCCTTCGACATGATGTTCTCCCCCCGGTGCTCCATGTGGTACTCGTGAATGCGCGTGAGGACGATGGCATCGACCGGGCAGGCCTCCTCGCAGAAGCCACAGTAGATGCATTTGAACAGATCGATGTCGTACCGGGTGGTGCGCCGGGTGCCGTCCTTCGCGACATCCGACTCGATGGTGATGCACACCGCGGGGCAAACCGCCTCACAGAGCTTGCAGGCGATGCAGCGCTCCTCCCCGTTCGGGTAGCGCCGCTGTGCGTGTAGCCCGCGGAAGCGCGGCGACTGCGGAGTCTTCTCCTCGGGGTAGTTGAGCGTGTACTTGGTCGTGAAGAGCGTCCGCCAGGTGACGGCCATGCCCTTCATGAGCTCCGGCAGCAGGAAGGTCCTCAGAGGATTGTTCACATCACACCCCTCTCACCCGGCGATGCGCCACGGGCCGATGTGGTAGTAGGAGAGGACACCCTCCACCACGATCCACACCAGCGTCACCGGAATCAGCGCCTTCCAGCCGAGACGCATGATCTGATCGTAACGGTAGCGCGGGAACGTCCAGCGGAACCACAGGAGCAGGAACAGGAACCCGAATATCTTGAGCGCGAGCCAGCCGAAGCTCGGGTCGCCGAGCCACGTCGCGCCGAGCACCGGCCAGCCGTAGAACGGCCCCTGCCAGCCCCCGAGGAAGAACACCGCCGTGAGCGCCGAGATGAGGATCATGTTCGCGTACTCGGCGAGGAAGAACAGCGCGAACCCCATTCCGGAGTACTCGACGTGAAAGCCCGCGACGATCTCGGATTCGCCCTCGGCGACATCGAAGGGCGCGCGGTTGGTCTCGGCGGCGCCCGCGATGAAGTAGACGACGAACAGCGGAAAGAGCCAGAACCAGTTCCAGCCGAGCACTCCCGGACGCTGGGATTGCACGATCGCGCCGAGATCGAGGCTCCCCGAGGCCATCAGCACGCCGACCAGCGCGAAGCCCATGGCGATCTCGTAGGCGACGATCTGCGCAGCCGAGCGCATGGCACCGAGGAATGCGTACTTGGAGTTTGCCGCCCAGCCCGCGAGGATGATGCCGTAGACCCCGGCCGACGTGAGCGACAGGACGTAGAGCAGCCCCGCGTCGATGTGGGCGATGGTGAGTCGGGGCGACAATGGAATCACCGCCCAGGTCGCGAACGCCGGGATGAGAGCGATCGCCGGGGCGAGCCGGAACAGGATCTTGTTGGCGCTCGCCGGAACGATGACTTCCTTGGTGAGCAGCTTGAAGACATCGGCGAACGGCTG
>JASHYG010000392.1 GCA_030043215.1 Gammaproteobacteria bacterium | reverse complement strand
GCTTGCGCGCCGAATCGTAGTCCGTCTTGGAAATGCGGTAGTGGGAGCGGATCCGCTCCGCCGAGAGCCCGTCACCGAGGCCGGTGATGATCTGCAGCGCGACGGCATCGTCGGCAAAGAGGCGACGGATCGCGGTGAGCTCTTGCTGCGCAACCAGCGAGCGCTCGGGGTCCGGCGAGGGATCGGGCAGATCGATTCCCCGGGAGTCGGCGCTCGGTCGATCGAGTGCCAATGCTCCGGGAGCGCCCGACCGTGCATGCGCGCGGCGCCAGTGCTCGGATTTGAGGCTCCGCATGACCCCTGCCAGGAACGGCACGATGGTCACGCCCTCAGGCTGCCGGCGCGAGCCGATGAGGACCCGAGTGAAAGCCTCCTGAAGCAGGTCCTCCCAGCTCACATCGGGCGGGAGTCCCCGGGCGTGCAGCCGGGCGATCGTCTTCAGGCGCAGCAGTTCCATCTCGTTGACGAGCTCCAGCGCGAGCGCCGTTTCGACAGGCCTCAAGATGCCTGTGTCGACGAGGGGTGGGAACCGGGCCATGTCGGATGCTTCTCCCACCGAGTATGCGCAATCGGGAGCGCAGCGCGGACAGCCGCCGGAAAATATTCCCGCCCGTGTCAGTACAGTGACTTCAGCAGGCGCGCGGAACGGGGGAGGTCGTAACGGTCGGGATTCAAGGAAACGATGACGCGCGTGGCGAGGCCGAAGATGTTCCGCCGCGGCACGAGCCCGATGTAGCGCGAGTCGGCGCTGTTGTCGCGGTTGTCGCCGAGCACGAAATATTCTCCCCTGGGGATCGTGATGGGGCCGAACGTGGAGGGTGCCCAGCGGTCGGGCAATAGCAGGATGTCGTGCACGACCCCGATGCCGGACTCCCGCAGAACGGTGGGATCCTGAGCCTGCGTCGCCGCAAGCAGGGTCTGCAATTCACGAGTATCGCCGGGCGCGTATCGTTCCGCGACGCCGTTCACGGTCAGTCGCTCGGCATGCATCGCCACCGTGTCGCCGGGAACCGCGATCACGCGCTTGACCAGCTGCGTGCCGTCCGCCGGTGAGCGGAAGACGATGATGTCGCCACGCGCCGGATCCTCACCCCACGTCAGGTGGACGAGCGTGAACGGCACGCGCAGCCCATAGACGTGCTTGTCGACAAGGAGACGGTCGCCTTCCAGGATCGTCGGATTCATCGACCCCGTCGGCACGTAAATCCAATCGGCCCAGGCGGAGCGGAACCCGAGCATCAAGAGCAGGAATGCCGCGAGGCCGCGATAATCCTGCCAGTAGCTGCGCAACCTCCGCGGTATCGGCGGCGGGACCGCGCGGGCCGGTGTGCCTGCCGCGCAGGCGTCGGCTGTCTCGTTGCCGTGCTCGATTGTCGCTGCGGCAGGCGGACGCCGGCCCAGAAGCTCAGCGCCGGCAACCGCAAACGAGCCGGCGAGCCGCCGCCCGCGGTTCCGCAGTGTCGACTCCATGCCGGTCCAGATGATCCGGAGTACCTGGCACCAAAGCCAAATCACCGTACGGCCCCGCTGGACTTCCTCGACGAGGTCTCCGGCGAGCGCCTCGCGGCGGTACCGGGGTCCAAGACACTCCAGCATCCGGATCGCGAGCATGGGTCTCAGGGACCGCACGGGTCTTGCCTCCCTTTCGGCTTCTGCCTTCTGCGGTGGAGCAAGTACAGACTCGGGTCCAGCGCGAAGATGACAATGGGCCACTTCCACTCGAAGCTCGCAAACACCAGCAGCGTCCACCACCAGACCAGCAGGAGCAGCCGGTAGCGCCGCGGCGACGGAGTAAGGCAGCTCTCGGCGAGAGCCCAGAAAGTTTGCCGCCAGTACCAGCCTCCCGAGCGTCCGCGCCGATACTCCTCCGTCAGATCCCCGATGAGCGCATCTCGGCGGTACCGGTCACCGAGATGGTCCAGAAGCCAGGTGGCGAGTCTTGGCGGTCGATCGCGATTCAAGTCCCGCTTCCTTTGAGCTCGGGAAGGCCGCTCCACAGCCGAGTGAGCATCGACTGAGCCTCCCGCACTTCCCGTAATCCCTTGGCGGTCAGCCGGAAGAGGGCCTTGGCCCGCCCGCCGCGCTCCGCCGTCGGCTCGCCGAGCTCCGACACGACGAGGCCCTTACCCTCGAGTCGCGACAGCGCGGTGTAGACGCTGCCGAGCGCAACGTCTCGCCCGCTGCTCGCCTGGATCTCCCGGGCGATCGGGATGCCCGAGGCGTTGCGGCCCGCCCGCATCACGGCCAGGAGGACCAGCAGCTCCAGAGATCCGAGATACTCTCGCTTGCGCATTTATTTAACTTTAGCGAAAGAATAGGGCCCGGGCAAGCTGCGTCCGGGCCGATCCCCGCCACGCGAAGATCAGGGCGTTGAGGATCGTGCCCGCTGCAGGACCAGCTCCGCCATGGCAAGGGATTGCTCGGTCGCTCGCGATTGCAGGCCGGCGGCGACGCCCAGTCGATCGGCGAGCTGGCGATTCTGGCTCACCTTCCACTTGCCCTGGATTCGCGAGATGGGAATCTCTATGCCGACGATCCGGGAGATCATCTGATCCGTGTAGTCCTTCGGAGCGTCGGATACCTTCCAGGGCAGCGCCTGCCCGGACTCGTGCTGGGCCGTCAGTTGCGTCACGTGCGCCAGCAGCCATGCCGGATCCTCTATCGCTCGGGGATGTCCGTAGGCATGAACGACGGCGTAGTTCCAAGTGGGGACCGCCTTCCCGTCGGCGTGCTTGCTCGGGTACCAGGAGGGAGTGATGTACGACTCCGGCCCCTGGAAGACGACGAGCGCCTCGACCGGCTTTCCTAATTGCTTCCAGACGGGATTCGAGCGCGCGACGTGCGCGCGGAGCGTGCCGGAGGATCCTTCTCCGGGGCTGACCAGGAATGGCATGTGATTGGCGACCAGCTCCGCATCGCCCAGGATCACGAACGTGCCGAACGCGTGCGAGCGGATCAGCTGGTGGAGCACGTCCAGCCGGGTCTCCTCGAACTGCTGAGGCAAGTACATAAGCAGACCTCTCTGTGCGCATCCGCTGTCGCCCAAGCGGAGCTGCCCCAAGGGCTCGCATCGACAGATAGCACTGGAGCGTCCGAGCTGCAAGGGAGACGCACGACACGTGCCATTCCCGCGCTGCCGATCTCGCGAGAGGCCCCGATCCGCTTAGAATGACGACCGCTCTGCAGGGCAGGTGGAGTCCATCATGTCAACGAAGCTCACGTATCGGACGCTCGCATGCTGCGCGATCGCCGCCGGCTCGACGCTATTCGCCGTTGCTGCGCCGTCGTCCGGCGCGGAACCCAACGCCGCCGCAAGCAACGCTGAATCAGCGACCCTGTGGGTCTATCCGGTGATCAAGGACTACGGTGGTGTGCATCCGCGCCCGGACCTGCCGGCGGGGTTGGCTGCGGGAGTTGACTACAAAGTCATTGCGGACGTGACCCAGGCGAGCCCGGATCACTCGAAGGTCTCCGGCTCGCTGGTGCGGCTGGCGCGCCTCGTGAACTTGATGTCGTACGCCGGCGTGCCGGCGGCACACGTGCACATCGCAGCGGTCATCGAGGGCGAGGCAGGCTATGCCGCCTTTTCAAACGCCGCCTATCGAAAGCGCTTCGACGTCGACAATCCGAATCTCGCCCTGCTGCACGAGCTCAAGCAGTCGGGGGTCGAGCTGATGGTCTGCTCGCAGGCCATGGCGGAGAACGGCATCGCGGACGGCGATATCTCGCCCGATGTCGAGATCACCTTGTCGGCGCTGACGGACTTCGCCGTTTACGGAGCGCGCGGCTACAGCTACCTGCAGCTCTAGCGAGC
>JASHYG010000391.1 GCA_030043215.1 Gammaproteobacteria bacterium | reverse complement strand
CGGGCCTCGTCGGCATCGTGCTTCTGTTCCAGGGCATGCAGTCCTCGCTGTCGATGGTCTACGACCGCGAGATGGGCGTGATGCGCCTGCTCCTCACCGCGCCGCTCCCGCGCTGGTACCTGCTGCTCTGCAAGCTCTTGGCCGGCGTGCTGCTCTCGGTGCTGCAGGCCTATGTCTTCATGGGCGTTGCGCTCGCGGTCGGCATCGACGTGCCGGTGTGGGGATTCCTCTACGCGCTGCCGGCCCTGATTGCTGCAGGCATCATGATGGGTGCTCTCGGGCTCGTCATGTCGGTGACGATCCGCCAGCTCGAGAATTTCGCCGGCACGATGAATTTCGTGATCTTCCCGATGTTCTTTCTCTCGACCGCGCTCTATCCGCTGTGGCGGTTGCAGGAGAGCGGCGCCGACTGGCTCGCATGGATCGCGCAGGTGAACCCCTTCACCTACGGCGTCGAGCTGATCCGCTTCGCGCTCTACGGCAAGGTCAACTGGATCGCGGCGGCGGTCGTCGCAGGTTGCACGGTCGTGTTCTTTCTCGGAGCCGTCTTCGGCTACGACCCGCAGCGCGCCTTCCAGCGCCGCCCGGCGCCGGCGGGGTGATGGGGCTCGGTGGACATGTGATGAGTGATGCGCTATCATCTGATGCATGCGCACCACGCTCGATATCGCCGACGACGTGCTTCAGGCCGCGAAGGAACGGGCCCGGCGCGAGAGAAAGACCGTGGGTGAGACGATCTCCGAGCTGGCTCGGCATGCGTTGACGACCCCCCGGGGGGCGCCTGCCGGAAAGCAGCCGAAGGCCGTCCATGGTCTTCGGCCGTTCGCGCCGCGAGGCGGCATCGTCACGAATGAGCTGATCGATAAGCTCCGCGAAGAGGACCTGTATTAGTCCGGCGCTCCGCCACCGGCGGGGCGCCGCATCCGGCCGGGCAGAGGCCGGCCGCTCGATTCCGATAGGACGGGATACGTGCGCGCGCTCTTGGACGTGAACGTGCTGATCGCATTGCTCGACCCCGATCACGTCTCGCACGGGGCCGCAACGAGCTGGTTCGCGCGGCACGCGCGCGAAGGCTGGGCTTCCTGTCCGATCACCCAAAACGGGTGTGTCCGCATCATGTCGAGCGCGGGTTATCCCAATGCGCTGCCGATCCGAGCCGTCATCGAGCATCTTGCTGGCGCCTGCGCGGACGATGTCCACGAATTCTGGCCGGATGAAGCGAGTTTGCTGGATGTGGACATCGTCGACCGAACGCGAATCCACGGTCCGAGGCAGCTGACCGACATCTATCTCCTCGCTCTCGCAGTCGAGCGTGACGGAAGATTGGTCACGTTCGACACCGGCATCCCTCTTGCGGCAGTACGGAAGGCGACCGCGGACAATCTGGTCGTGCTGTAAGCCGGCGCCCCGATCGATTGGACTGATCTCATTGCGAAAATTCAGTTGCATGAGGCCGCGGCGCTCGGGCACATTTCCCGCAACCAATTGCCCCTTCATGGGATGAGTGCGGCGGGTTCGTGAGCCGAGAGGTACCGTGATCGACCGACACGCCCTGCGTGGCGCCGTGCTGCTCGCGTCGCTCGGGCCGCTTGCGGCGGCCGGCTGCAGCCGGCATGCCGATGTCCAGCAAACCGCCCACGCCGCACCCGCCGCGGATCCTGCCGCTGCGCCTCCCGCATCGTCCTTCGATCCGCTCGAGACCTTCGCGCCCCTGGCCCTCCCCGACCCGGTCAACGCCTATCGGGCGGGGAACGGCGCGCCAGGCCCCGCGTACTGGCAAAACCGCGCCGACTACGTGATCCACGCGAGCCTCGACCCGGACACGGACCGGCTCTCGGGGAGCGAGGTCATCACCTATACCAACAACAGCCCGCAGGGGCTGGCGAGTCTCTGGATCCAGCTGGACCAGAACATCTACCGCGAGGATGCGCGCTCACGGTACGTCCGCAGTGGACCCAATCAGCGGTTCTTCGGTGGCCACACGGACGGTGACGTCCTGGAGTCCGTCGAGATCGGGCGGCAGGGCCGCCTCGCGAAGGCGGACTATCTCGTGTCCGACACGCGCATGCAGATTCGCCTGGCGCAGCCGCTCGCGCCGCACGGCGGCAGGCTCGAGATCCATATCCGGTACCATTACACCGTGCCCGGCGCATTCGGAGGTCGCACGGGGCACATCCCGACGAAGAACGGCGAGATCTTCGACGTCGCCCAGTGGTACCCGCGCATGGCGGTGTACGACGATCTGCGCGGCTGGGACACCCTGCCTTATCTCGGCACCGAGTTCTACCTCGAGTACGGGGATTTCGACTACTCCGTGACCGTGCCCCGGGACATGCTGGTGGCCGGCTCTGGTGAGCTCCAGAACCCTCGGGAGGTGCTCACCGCACTCGAGCGCAAGCGCCTGCAGCAAGCTCGCACGAGCGATGCGACGGTGATGATTCGCCCCGCGGAGGAGGTCGGCGATCCGCGCAGCCGGCCGGCGGGGAAGGGGACGCTCACGTGGCACTTCCGCATCAACCAGTCCCGCGATGCCT
>JASHYG010000390.1 GCA_030043215.1 Gammaproteobacteria bacterium | reverse complement strand
TTGCCGGGGCGGCACCGGCCTTTCCGCCTCCCGGCCTCATGGACCATCGCCTACCTCGCGTTCCTGTCCTCGAACCTGATCGTCTACTGGTCGGGATGGGACACGGTGTGGAAGCTGATGGTCGGGGTCGCAATCGGCTATGTCGTCCTCGCGATTCACGAGAGCCGCTACCGGCACGCCACCCCGCCGATGGACTTTCGCTCGGGCGCGTGGGTGGTCCCTTGGCTCGTCGGCCTGGCGCTGCTCAGCTGGCTCGGGTCGTACCCCGTGGCCTCGAAGCACGCGGGCAATCTCGGACTGCTGTCCTTCGGCTGGGCGGTCGCGGTGTTCGCGGCGTTCTCGGCGCTCATCCTGTGGCTCGCCATGGCGCAGTGCCTGCCGGCCCATCGCGTCGAGGCCCAATTGGCCGACGCCGCCGGCGGAGCGCTGCCGCCACGCGACGCGGGCACGGCACTGTAGCCTCCGAGACGCTCGGCGCTGTAGCCTGCAACGCGTGCGGCGCCCGCGTGCGCGGCCCTCTCGAAAGGACCATGAGCGACATCCGTATCGTCCTCGTCGAGCCCTCGCATCCGGGCAACATCGGCGCCGCCGCGCGCGCCATGAAGAACATGGGGCTCGAGAGCCTGGTGCTCGTGCGGCCGAGGCAGTTCCCGCACCCGGAGGCGACGGCGCGCGCCTCCGGAGCCGATTCGGTGCTCGCCGCGGCGCGCGTCGTCGAGACGGTCGCGCAGGCGGTCGCCGGCTGCGGCTTCATCGCCGCGACCACCTCTCGCGAGCGGGATCAGTACTTCCGGGTGCTCGATGTGCGCGCCGCGGCTCCCCGCATCCTCGAGGAGGCCGAGCGGGCGCCAGCGGTCATCCTGTTCGGCTCGGAGCGGACCGGCCTCACGAACGACGATCTGGAGCGCAGCCACGCGCTGGTGCGCATTCCGGCCGACGGGGCCTACGCCTCGCTCAATCTTGCGATGGCCGTGCAGATCGTCGCCTACGAGCTGTACGCGGCGCGGGCGGAGCGGGCGGCAGGCCCGCGCCCCACGGACCCGCCCGCCGGCGCTGCGCCGCTTGCGACCCCTGAGGAGATGGAGCGGCTCTACGCGCACCTCGGCGAGGTCATGGAGGAGGTCGGCTTTCGCGATCGCACCCAGAGCGGGACGAACCTGATGGGCCGTATCCGGCGCTTCCTGCAGCGCGCGGAGCTCGACCAAAACGAGGCGAACATCCTGCGCGGCCTGCTCACGGCCGTGCAGCACCGCCGCCGCCCGGCCGGCGCCCGGGAGGGCTCGGACCGCGCGCGGCGCTCCGGCAAATGAGCCCTCCAGTCTATCTCGACTACGCGGCGACCACCCCGGTCGACCCCGCCGTGGCGCGGGCGATGATGCAGTGTCTCGGCGCAGGCGGCGCGTTCGCCAATCCGTCGTCCATCCACGGGCCCGGACGTGCGGCGGCGGCGCTCATCGAGCAGGCGCGGGCGCAGGTCGCGGCGCTGATCGGAGCCGAGCCGCAGGAGATCGTCTTCACCTCCGGCGCGACGGAGTCGAGCAATCTCGTGGTGCTCGGCGTCGCTCGCGCCAATGCCGACCGGGGTCGCCACATCGTCACCTCGCGCATCGAGCACAAGGCAGTGCTCGATCCCTGCGGGCGCTTGGAGAAGGAGGGGTTCCGCGTCACGTACCTCGCTCCGGACAGCTCCGGACGGGTCGATCCCGCCGCCGTACGGGGCGCGCTGCGCCCGGACACCCTGCTGGTCTCGATCATGCACGTCAACAACGAGATCGGCGTGATCGAGGACATCGCCGAGATCGGAGCCCTTTGCCGGGCCGAGGGGGTCGCCTTCCATACCGACGCCGCGCAGAGCGTGGGCCGGATCGAGGTGGATGTCGGGCGCCTGCCGATCGACTTCCTCTCGCTGACCTCGCACAAGATCTACGGGCCGAAAGGGGTCGGGGCGCTCTTCCTGCGCCGGGGCGCCCGGGCGCTCCTGCAGCCGCTGACCTTCGGAGGAGGGCAGGAAGGCGGACTGCGCCCCGGCACGCTGCCCACGCACCAAATCGTGGGCTTTGGCGTGGCCGCGGAGCAGGCTGCGGCCTATCGGCAGATCGATCACTCGCGCGTGGCAGCGCTCCGCGACCGCCTCTGGGCCGGCATCGAGCGCTCGGGCGGTGTCCACTTGAACGGCGAGGTGGCCCCCCGTGTCCCGCAGATCCTCAACGTGTCGTTCGACGACGTGGAGGGCGAGAGCCTGGTCAGGGCTCTGAGCTCGCTGGCCGTCTCCACGGGCTCGGCCTGCAGCTCGGCGACGGGTGATCCTTCGTACGTGCTCCGCGCGCTCGGGCGCAGCACACGCCTCGCCGAGGCCTCGCTGCGCTTCAGCCTCGGACGCTTCACGACGGCCGACGAGATCGACTATGCCGCCGAGGAAGTCCGGCGGGAGGTCGCGCGGCTGCGGGGGGTCTCGCCTCATGCGCCTGGGCGGAGCGCACCCGCGCCGCAGGAGAGCGCTTCCCCCGCGGGCGGCCGCCTTGATTCGCGTGCCGGCGGCCTCATGGAGGACGTGGAGCGGCTCTTCCGGGAGCTGCCGGCCGGGGGGGCAATCCCGGACGGCGCCGGTACGGTCCTGCGCGGTGAGGCCGGCGGCCCAGCCGAGGAGGTCTGGGTGCGTTTCCACCTCCTCGTGGACGGCGACATTGTGAAGGATGCACGTTTTGAAGCCCGGGGATGTCCGCATACTCTTGCGACAGCCGCGTGGCTCGCCTCCGGGATGCCGGGGCGGCGCCGCGACGACGCCCTCCGGTCCGGCCCTCGAGCCTGGGCTCGGACGCTGGGGGTGCCCGTCGAGAAGCTCGGGCGGCTGCTGGTCATCGAGGACGCATTGCGCGCAACTTTGCGGAGCGGCCCCGGACGGGGCCATCATGAGTAGCCATGGCAATCTCTCTCACTGAGTCGGCGGCCACCCGGGTGCGGTCCTTTCTCGTCGCACGCGGTCACGGCATCGGACTGCGGCTCGCCGTACGGCGGACGGGCTGCTCGGGGTTCGCATACGTCGTGAACTACGCCGATGAGGCGCAGGCGAACGACGTGGTGTTCGAGGACCGGGGTGTCAAGGTCTTCGTCGATCCCTCGAGCCTCGAGCTGATCGACGGCACCATCGTTGATTTCGTGAAGCAAGGGCTCAACGAGGCCTTCCGCTTCCGCAACCCCAACGTGAAGGGGGAGTGCGGCTGCGGAGAGAGCTTCAGCGTCTGACAAAAAACTCCTTGCAAAATCGGCAGTTCTGCCGCCGCGGGCATTTGGCGTGCACCCG
>JASHYG010000389.1 GCA_030043215.1 Gammaproteobacteria bacterium | reverse complement strand
GTGACGTGCTGGGGAGCGAGACGGTTGATGCGTACGATGGGTGTCCGTCCGATCGTACCCAGAATGCTGTCGTAGATCATGACCGCTGCCGAGGGTCGTAACGGGGGGTTAGAGTCGCTCAGTATGCTCCCGCCCTCGTGAATCGCCAAACGGCAGGGGACGGCGCTGCGTCGCGCCATCCCGTGCCGCGACCAAGGGACCTATGCCGCCTTGCCTGCTGCGAGGGCCTGTACGTCCGAGGCCCGGAGTGGCTTGCCGCCGATGGCCCAATCTCCGCTCTCGAACTCATTGATGCGAACCCAGGTCACCGGCCGCATGTTCTCACCTTCGACGTCAATCATCGCCTGAGTCACTTTGGTGATGAGCTCCTTCTTCTGCACGGGGGTGAAGACGTCTTTGATCACATCGATCGTAACGAGTGGCATTTGAGGTCCTCCGGAAGATTTGGCCGCGGACGATCCGCGACCGTAGCCGGACGATGGCATGTGCGGCTTTGCGAAGCTTGCAGATTGTCTGGAGAAAACCTGGAGAAATTGGCGAAAGAGTCGGCGGGGTCTATCCTGGCGGGCATGATCTACCGGTTCGGCGCCTTCGAGCTGGATTTGACCGCCGTGGAGTTACGCGCCGACGGTATTGCCCGCAGCCTGGAGCCGCAGGTCTTCCGGCTGCTCGCGCTGCTCGTCGAGAACCATGGCCGGCTCGTCTCGAAGGACGAGATCATCGAGAAAATCTGGGACGGCAGGGCGGTCTCGGACGCCGCGGTTGCGAGTCGCGTGAAGTCGGCGCGTCAGGCGCTCGGAGACGACGGGCGGGGCCAGCGATTCATCAAGACCGTTCACCGTCGAGGGTTTCGGTTCATCGGGGACGTAAAGGTAGTGCGCGGCGCCCCGTCGCACCTCGACACATACGATCCAAACGTTACCCAGAGCGTCGGGGTTCTGGTCCGGCAACTGGAGCGGATGTCCCGACCGTCCATCGCGGTGCTGCCGTTCCGCTTGATCGGGGACGACGTCCGTTGCAAAGCACTGGCAAGCGCGCTGCCGGATGAGCTCATCACGGAGCTCTCGCGTCTGCGATGGTTGTTCGTCACCGCACGCGGGTCATCCTTCCGCGTGCACACGGAGAACGCCGCATTCGGCGAGATCGGGCAGCTGCTGGGCGTGCGCTACTGTCTGTGGGGTACGCTCGAAATCTCCGATCGGCGTCTAGTCGTCACCGTCGAGCTCGTCGACACTTGCGACGAGGGCATCGTGTGGGCCGATCGCTTTGCCGGCCGGATCGATGACGTGCACTCCATACGCGAGGACATCCGGGCACGGGCTCTGATGGCGCTCGATCTTCGGATTCCGATGCACGAAGCCGCGCTGGCGCGTCTGGCGGTACCCGACGACCTCGATGCCTGGTCGGCTTATCACCTGGGTCTGCAGCACATCTACCGCTTCAATCGCGCGGACAACGCAGCTGCGTCACATCTGTTCCAGCGTGCCGTCACCCTCGACCCGGGCTTCGCCCGCGCTCATGCCGGATTGTCGTTCGTCCACTTCCAAGCGGCATTCATGCGCTACACGGAGGATATCGCCGGAGAGGTCCGCGCGGCGCGGCGCGCGGCAGAGCGAGGCTTGGAGCTCGACGCACTCGACCCGTTCGTCAATTTCACGATGGGACGCACATACTGGCTCGAGGGAGACCTCGACGGCAGCCTGAGCTGGCTCGAGCGCGCGACGAGCATCAGCCCGAATTACGCGCAGGGGATCTACGCCCGCGCGTGGACCGAGGCCCTGGCGGGATACTCTTCGGAGGGCCGCAAGCACGTCGACCTCGCCATGCGCCTGAGTCCGATCGATCCTCTCTACTACGCCATGATGGGAACTCGGGCGTTCACGCACATGCTCGCCGGCGAAGACGCCGAGGCGGCCGACTGGGCAGAGCGCGCCGCGCGCTCGCCCGGTGCGCACGTGCTGATCGCGATGATCGCCGCCGCCGCGCAATCGCTCAAAGGCGATGCCGCGCGTGCTGCTTGGTGGGCCGCCAACGTACGTGAGCGCAACCCCGCCATGCGCCGGGATGACTTCTTTCAAGCGTTTCCGATGAGATCCGACTCGACGCGGCTTCGAGTGCTCGGAGCCCTGCGCCAGCTGGGGTTTTGATCGGCGCTCGAGCTGATCCCAGTTAGCGCCGCGCCGGTGTCGAAACCGCGGCTCACCGATATCGAAGCGGAGGTTGCCGTAGTCCTGGCACTCGCCTGGAGGATGTCGCGCTGGGAACGGCCATCGCCAAAGGGCTGTCGCAGAGACTGCATTCAGATGTCTCCTTCTCTATCGAGCAAGGCGAGCAGACGCTCAACAACATCACTGACCTCCCGTTGCCGCAGAAGGCGAGCCTCGCGCAGTTCAGGTTCGCCACCCTCGCCTTTCTCGAACCGCGCCACAGCAACCGGTCCGTCCTTGCGAAAACCTTCGACTGCATCCTTCCCGGCGAAACGCCGCCGGAGGATCGAGAGCGACTCGCACACCACCGGGCCGTGCTTCCCGGTGAGCGCTTCCCGGAACACCGCCGCGACAGAATCCAGCCCCTCCGGTGCATGTTCAATGCAGTAGATCAGATCGTGGGCATCCTTACGCTCGAACCGCTGGTCAAACGCAAACGCTTTGAGACAGGTGAAGCTCACAATGTTCGCGTGCTTGACGACCTCGGTCGCGACACCGGCATCCCCGAGCAGCTCAGCCCGAATCTCGGTCACCTGATAGAGGTCGAAAACGATCGAGCAATGAGGAACATTCAAGGCGGAGATCGTGCCATCGGTAGGCAATGGTCGGACGCGTCCACCCGCGATATGTGGTGCATCGGCCAGTAACTCGAGCACCATCAATGCGCCGTGCTCTGTGCGGGTCTGCCAGCGCCACGAGAGCTTCTGGCCCTTGTCATTTAGCGCGCGCTCGAAGCCTAGCTTGCGGAAGTTGTCTTCGAGCGTGTACTCGCTTGCATAACCGTGGAGAGTGACGGGCTTCGCCATCAGAATCCTATCTTTTCGCGGCGCAGGTGCTCTGCCATATCCTTGGCGCGTCCTTCGCCCTGCAAGAGATCGAGATAGACTTGGACAGGGCTGGCAAGCCACGCGCCGTCAACCTTTTCTCTGAACAGCAGCTCGCCTGGTGATTTCGCGTCGATGACGGTGAGGTTCGCGCCCTCGTTCACGGCACGTGATCCGATGGTATCGAGCGCCTCATCTGTCGCACGCCCTGGCACCACTCGGCAGCGTACCTGCGATACGGTCGAGAGAAACGGCGCATACCGCTGTGCAGCGGCCTCGTCAGTGATGGCGTAGTCGGTTGCTCGTTCACCAAACGCCTGAGCGATCTTGTCGACGAGAGCGTCGCTCCTCACAGCAGAGACATAGAAGCGCCGGAGCGGGATGGGCCGTGTGGTGGCGAGATACTTTCCCCATGCGTCGAGAAGCGCGGCAGGCTCCCGCAAATGACGCTCTTTGACCGGGCCCTGCCCTCGTGACTCGAGCCACTCGAGCCGTTCGAGTTCCCTTAGCACCTGAGAGACCGTCGCGGGCGAGACTTGTGTCTGTTCAGCAAGTGCCTTGACCCCCGTCCAATCCGCATGTCGGATGAGGAGCGCGTGCAGCACTCGCGCGCGGCGGCCGGAAAATAACAGACGTGCCGCTCTTACCAAGACTTTGGGCGGCGGCTTGTCGACGAGGAGGTATGCGCCCTCGGCCGGCAGAAAGAGGCTGCCTCCGCTATCGAAATAGCCGACTCGCTCGCCCTGAAGCAACTCCTTGGAACCCGGGGAGATAGATTCCGCGATCAGCATCGGCACGGTATCCATGTGCCTGCCGTCCTCGGGGTCTCGTCGTTTCGTCTCCCGAATCTGCCACAAAGCTTGGCGCACATCGCGGGGATAGAGAGATTTCTTGGCTTCAATCAGCAGGGTCAGTCGTCTCCCGCTGACGCGGACATCGACGCGCGCGTCATATTCCCGATCCGCTACGCGCCGCATGCTCGGCTCCTCATCAAGCGTAGCCTGCACTTCCGGAATCGCTCGAAGCGATTCCAGGAGCTGCTGGATCAGCTGATATTCGGTGGTTTCCTCGAACGCCATGCTTTCCACACAGTGGAGATGTACTCTGGTCTCATGAAGAATTATTCTCTCATATTTACTGTTCAGTGAAAATATCCAGAAATTGAAGGAATAGCCTGCCAGTGTGATCGCAGGCGAGTACACCGGCATGTGATGCCAACAAGCGGAGCTCGAGCTCGGTCGAGTCGTTGATCTCAGCCCAACGCCCTCCCGAACGCACCGCGCCCGGCGAATTCGAAACTAGTTTGGCAAGCGCCTTATGTTAAGTCGTCGCTTATCGAAGCACAAAGGAAGACTGGCGGAGAGGGTGGGATGGGGCCTCCCGTTGGTCGGCCTCCCACAGCCTTCCGCCAGCGGGGCAAACAGGCCCGTAGGGCCGTTTTGCTTGCGGGTTGGCGGAGAGGGTGGGATTCGAACCCACGTGCCGGTTTTACCCGACCATCCGATTTCGAGTCGGCGCCGTTATGACCGCTTCGGTACCTCTCCGGTGGGTCTCTCGATCTGTCCGCAGCGTCCGCAGCCGCTGTGCGGACACGTAAGTGCCTGTCGACATTAAGAAAAGGTTACGGACAGGCCAGATTTGACTTATTCACCCCTCGTTCTGTCTCAAGCGGGGACGGTACGAGCCTCGCGGCTGGTATTCTAAACGAATGACCCAGGCGCTGTGAGGTGCCGATGCATCGCCGGCTGAGACATGCTTTCGGGGTGGGGCGGCCCACCGGCCTCCTGCGGCCACCGCTCGCCATAGCCGTGCTGGCTCTGGTCGGTAGCTGTACCCCGCGGCCACCGATGCGTGAGCCCTTCCACTCCCCCGCGGAGCTGAGGGTCGTCACGCTCAATAGCCCGACCTCCTACTACCTGGGCCCGAACCGGGCCGAGGGCCTGGAGTTCAGCCTCGCGAGCGAGTTCGCGCAGCGGCTGGGCGTCAGCCTGTACATGTATCCGGTCGCGACCGTCCAGGCGATGCAAGCCGAGATCGCCTCCGGACGGGCCGATATTGCTGCAGCGCAAATAACGGCGGACGCCGCCTGGCGCGAGGCCGGCGTACCGGCCGATGTCTACGAGCACATTCCCCAGATCGTCGTCTACCGCCGCGGCAACGCCCGGCCGCGGGATGCCATCCAGATCGAGTCCGCGCGGCTCTCGGTCCGCGCGGAGAGTCCCCAGGAGAGCCTGCTCGAGCGCATGAAGCACACGGTCGCGCCGGCGCTCAGCTGGATCGAGACCGCGCCGCGATCCGCAGACCCCGTCGAGGACGTGGAAAACGGCGAAGCGCAGTACGCCCTCGTCGATGCCCGGGAGTTCTCCTTCTCCCACCATCTGTACCCGGACGTGGCGGAGGGCTTTGCCCTGTCGGATGGCCGTCCCGTGCAGTGGGTGGTGCGCCGGGGCGCCCCGCGCCTGTATGCGGAGGTGAACCGCTTCTTCCAGGACATCACGCAGTCCGGGGAGCTCACGCGGCTCGCGGACTTGAGCTCGGGAGATTCTCACGAGTTCGGCTACGAGGAGTCGCGCAAATTCGACGAGCTCGCCACCTCGCGCCTGCCGCTCTATCGGAGCCTCTTCGAGCAAGCGGCCGCCAAGACAGGGCTCGACTGGCGATTGCTCGCAGCCATCGCTTACCAGGAATCGCAGTGGGACCCCAGCGCGCGGTCGCCGAATGGAGCCTCGGGGCTCATGATGCTGACCGCCGGCACGGCGCAGTCCCTCGGAGTGCGGGACCGCAGGAACGCGCGCCAGAACGTCCTCGCGGGCGCCCGGTACTTTCTCGAGGTGCTCGGCAAGATCCCCGAGCGCATTCCGGAGCCGGACCGGATGTGGTTCGCCGTTGCGGCGTACAACGTCGGCTTCGGACACCTGGAGGATGCCCGTGTCCTCACGCAGATACGCGGTGAGAATCCCGACTCGTGGACCGACGTGCGGCGCCAGCTTCCCCTA
Source organism: Gammaproteobacteria bacterium (assembly GCA_030043215.1). Taxonomy (GTDB): domain Bacteria; phylum Pseudomonadota; class Gammaproteobacteria; order Steroidobacterales; family Steroidobacteraceae; genus JASHUC01. Next base: position 1,003 of record JASHYG010000389.1, on the reverse strand, counting down.
CTCGCCAACGAGGAATGGTATCAGCGCGTCAAGCGCGGCTACTGCCGGGGCTGGGAGCCCGTGCAGTACGTGGAGCGCATCCAGCGATTCCTGAAGCTGCTCGAGTGGCAGGCGCCCGCTGCGGTTGCGGGCCAGGCAACGCGGGTGCAGCCGGAAGCGTAGGCCAACCCTAGGTCAACCCTAGGCCGACCCAGCGCCGGCCGCCATCGCGCGGGTGGCCCGCGCGTAGTCTCAGCGCCGCTCGGCGAAGAACCGGCTCAGCATCGCGCTGCACTCCTCCATCAGCACTCCACCGAACACATCGACTCGGTGGTTGAGTCCCGGCAGCGTGAGAACGTTGAGGAGACTGCCGGCGCCGCCCGCCCGCGGATCCCACGCGCCGAACACCAGGCGGCGCACGCGAGCATGGACGATCGCCGAAGCGCACATCACGCACGGCTCCAGCGTGACGTACAGCGTGGTGTCGGTGAGCCTGTAGCTGCCGAGCGCCGCGCCGCCCGCCCGTAGCGCTTCCACTTCGGCGTGAGCGGTAGGGTCGCGGGCCTCGATCGGCCGATTCGCTCCCTCCGCAACGATGATCCTATCCCGCACGAGCACCGCGCCAACGGGCACCTCGCCGCGCGCCTGCGCCACCGCCGCGAGCTCGAGCGCGCGCCGCATGAAATCCGCATCGCCTGGGCCGTCCATCGCGCTAGCTTGGCGAAAGACGGCGCGGCCGGAAAGTGCCGCAGGGGCAACACGCGGCTCGGAGGCCGGATGCGCGGGAGACCGCGGGGGGATCCGAGCGGCCCCCCGCGATGCTGCCCTGCTCGAATCAGCCGCGGGCCCAGTGACCCCGCACGAATCGGTAATGTCCGTGGTGCTCGACCCAGTGCTCCGGCACCCAGTGCTGGCCGGGATGCGCTCGCAGCCACCGACCGTCCACCCAGACGTGCCGCTGACCGTTCCACTGCCAGTAGCCCGGCGCCCACACGAAGCCCACGCGTGGCGCGGGTACGACGAG
>JASHYG010000036.1 GCA_030043215.1 Gammaproteobacteria bacterium | reverse complement strand
GGGTGTCGAGACGGTCGTCATCCAGTCGGTGCCGGTGAGCGCCGCTCCTCCCTCTTCCGCGACAGCCTTGTCGCTCAGCGGCGTGGCACTCACTGCCGCCACCTCGTATGCGGTCAATCTTTCCTCCGCGGTCTCGCCGCCCGGAGCCTGGATCGGCTTCTATCAAACGCTGCCGGACTCGAGCTCGGTCTCCCTGCCCTATCTCATCGAGGCCCGGCCCGTCGATCCCTTCACCGGCACGTTCGACACCGCCCAATCGCTCTCCGCGGGCAGTCTCGAGTATGAGGTCTACGCCGCGGGCGGGTCGGCCGCACTCACGGCGGTGACCCCTTCGCAGGGAACATCGACCTACACGATCGCGGCCTCTGCGCCGCTCTACGGCAATGGCCCGCTCAGCACGACGGTCTCACCTCCGTCCGGCTCGGCCACTGCGACGTTCACGGCGGCCGCCATTGCGCTCCCGAGCGGCACGACCGCCGAGACCATCTCCGGAACGGTGACGGTGAGCTCCCCCGGCAAGTACGACAAGGGCGAGCTCATCCTGACGCAGGGTGGCGCACTCATCGCCGTGACGCCCCTCGACGCCTATCTCGGTGGATCGTCCGCCAGCACCACACTCTTCGCGTCCGTGCCCGGCGGCACCTCTACCAGTGTCTACTACTCCGAGGCCTGGGTCTGGAGCTCCTCCGACCCGGCGGACTCCTTGAGCAGGCAGCCCCAGTCCGCGCCGATCGACTTGAGCTCGGGCAGCGCGAGCGGCGTCGCCATCACCATCAACTGAGCGACCGCGGCGCCGGGTGGCCGCAGCCGCCGGATCAGTGAAAGTCCCGCGAGCCCGCCGCGAGCCCCGCCACTAGGGTGGACCGGTCGACCAGCCGTTGTGCCACGAGGTGTAGGATCTCCCCCTGTCTCTGCAGCGTGCCGCTCACCTCGAGCAGCCGCGATTCGAGGAGCGGCCGGCGCTGCGCCTCCGCCACGTTCCGCCACACGATGAGATTCACCTGGCCGGTCTCATCCTCCAGCGTCATGAAGATCACACCCTTCGCGCTTGCCGGATGCTGGCGCAGGAGAACGATGCCGGCCGTCCGCACGAGCCTCCCGTGCGGCAGCGCCGCCAGCTCGGCCGCGGTGAGAATCCGCTCGCCGCGCAGCCGCTCGCGCAGCAACGCCATCGGATGGCGCCCGAGCGTGAGCCCGATGGAGGCATAGTCCGCCTCGATGCCCTCCCGCTCCGTCGGAGCCGTGAGCAGCGGCCGGCCCTCGAGCAGCGGCCGACTCTCAGCGGCGCGTGCCATGGCGGTGCCATCCGGCCGCGGCTCGAGAGCGAGAGGCCGCTCGGCTCCCGCGACTTCCCAGAAGGCGAGATGGCGGTTGCCGCTCAAGGGTGCGAGCGCGCCGGCCGCGGCGAGGGCCTCGAGATCGTCACGACCGAGCGCGGCACGCCGCGCGAGATCCTGCACGCTCGTGAAGGGATGCTCGGCCCGCGTGGCCGCGATCCGCTCCGCCGCCGCCTGCGACAGTGACTTCACCAGGCGCAGTCCCAGGCGCAAGGCGGGCTGACGCGGGAGAGAGCTGGCATCGAGGTCGCGATCTCTCGGGCTGCAAGACGCCGGCTCACCCGGCTCCAAGGTGCAATCCCACTCGCTCGCATCGATGCGGATGGGCCGCACCTCGACTCCATGGGCCCGCGCATCGCGCACCAGCTGCGCCGGGGCATAGAAGCCCATGGGCTGACTGTTGAGCAGCGCACAGGTGAAAGCGGCCGGCTCGTGATACTTGAGCCATGCGGAGTCGTAGACGAGCAGAGCAAAGCTACACGCGTGACTCTCAGGGAAGCCGTACTCCCCGAATCCCTGGATCTGCTTGCAAATCCGCAGCGCGAATTCTTCCGAGTAGCCGCGCTCGCGCATGCCGCCCACCAGCTTCGCCTGGAAGCGCTCGATGTTCCCGTGCCGCTTCCAGGCGCCCATGGCGCGGCGCAGGTTGTCCGCCTCACCGGCCGTGAAGCCCGCCGCCTTGATGGCGAGCTGCATGACCTGCTCCTGGAAGATGGGCACGCCGAGCGTGCGCTTCAGCACCTCCCGCACCTCCGGACCCGGGTATTCCACCGGCTCGCTTCCCTCCCGTCGCCGCAGGTACGGATGCACCATGTCTCCCTGGATGGGCCCCGGACGGACGATGGCGACCTCGATCACCAGGTCGTAGAACTCCTTGGGCCTCAGGCGCGGCAGCATGGACATCTGAGCACGGGATTCGATCTGGAATACCCCGACGGTGTCGGCGCGCGACATCATCCCGTACACCTGAGGGTCCTCCGGCGGCAGATGCCCCAGGGTCCACTTCGTGCCACGATGCTCGTTGACTAGCGCCAGAGCGCGCTGGAGCGCTGTCAGCATGCCGAGGCCGAGCAGGTCCACCTTCAGCAGGCCCAAGTCGTTGAGGTCGTCCTTGTCCCATTGAACGATCGTGCGGTCCGGCATCGCCGCATTCTCAACGGGCACCAGCTCCTCGAGCGGTCCCGCGGAGATCACGAAGCCGCCGACGTGCTGGGAGAGGTGGCGCGGGAATCCGACGAGCTCGCCCGCGAGCTCGAGGATCATCTCGAGCACCGGGCTCCGCGGGTCGAAGCCCGCC
>JASHYG010000388.1 GCA_030043215.1 Gammaproteobacteria bacterium | reverse complement strand
CGGCCTCCACGGCAGGCTCCGCGACCCTCGCGGCGGTCGCCTCCGTCGCGCGTCCGTTTGCTGCGCCCGACATGGCGCAGGGACCCTCGCCCGCCGGATTCGGCGGACTCGGCGAGGTGACGCTAGCCCTATGCGTCGTGCTCATCGCCATTTTCGCGCTCGCCTGGGCGGCCCGGCGGGTGCGCGCGATCTCGGGGCGCGCCGATGCGCTCGCCGTGCTGGCCGAAGTGCGCATCGGTCCCAAGGAGCGGGCGGTGCTCATCAGAGTCGGCGCGGCGCAGTTGCTCGTCGGCGTCGCGCCCGGTCAGGTCAACACGCTGCACGTGCTGCCCCAGCCCGTGGAAGTCGGACGCGCCTCGGCCCCTCCATCCGACCGGCCGAGCTTCCGCGCGCTGCTGCTGAAGAGTCTGGGCAAGCCATGACCGCGCGACCGCATCGCTCCATGCGCCGCGTGCTGACGGCCGCAGTACTGCTCGCCTCCCTCGCGGCGCTGACCCCCGTGGCGGCGCTCGCCGACTCGGGGCTAGCCGCCGTCACCGTCCACAGCTCACCCGGAGGCGGGCAGACCTACTCGCTCACCGTAGAGGTGCTGCTGCTCATGACGGCGGTCACGCTGCTGCCCGCCATCCTGCTCATGATGACGGCGTTCACGCGCATCATGATCGTGCTCAGCATCCTGCGCCAGGCGCTCGGCGCGGGGCAGACGCCCCCGAACCAGGTGCTCCTCGGGATCGCCCTGTTCCTCACCCTCTTCGTCATGGCGCCGGTCATCGACCGCATCAATCAGCAGGCCGTCCAGCCTTACGTCGCGGGAACCCTGGATGCGGGCGCGGCGCTCGAGAAGGCCGTCGTGCCGCTCAAGACCTTCATGCTCGGACAGACGCGCGAGAGCGACATCGCGACGTTCGTGCGCATCTCGGGCGGCAAAGGCTATGCGACGCCCGAGGATGTGCCGCTCACCGTCCTCGCGCCCGCCTTCGTCACGAGCGAGCTGAAGACCGCCTTCATCATCGGCTTCCTGATCTTCATTCCGTTCGTGATCATCGACCTCGTCGTCGCGAGCGTCCTCATGTCGATGGGCATGATGATGCTCTCGCCGGTGCTCATCTCCCTGCCCTTCAAGCTGATGCTCTTCGTCCTGGTCGACGGCTGGTCGCTCGTGATGGGGACGCTCGCCGCGAGCTTCTACTCATGACGCCCGAGACCGTCATGGCCATCGGCCAGCATGCGCTCGAGATCACCCTCATGATCTGCGCGCCGCTGCTGCTCACCGCGCTCGTCACGGGACTGCTCGTGAGCGCGTTCCAGGCCGCAACCTCGATCAACGAGATGACGCTGTCGTTCATTCCGAAGCTCCTCGCCGTCGCCCTGGTGATCGTCATCACCGGACCGTGGATGCTGAAAGTGCTCGTGAGCTACACGCGCGAGCTCATCGCGAGCATCCCGGGACTCATCAACTAGGGGCCGGCATGATCACTCTCACGACCGGTGAGCTCGCAGCCTGGCTCGGCCAGCTCTTCTGGCCTTTCGTGCGCATCGGCGCCTGCTTCATGCTGGCCCCGGCGTTCGCGACGGCCGGCGTTCCGGCACGGATCCGGGTGGTGCTCGCGGCAGGCATCGCCCTGCTCATCGCGCCGCTCGTGACGGTGCCTGCCGGCATCGAGCCGCTGTCCGCTCGCGGCGTGATCGTCACCACGCAGCAGCTCGTGATCGGCGCCGCCCTCGGCTTCTCGCTGCAGATCATCTTCGATGCCGTGACGCTCGGCGGCCAGCTGCTCTCGAACGGCATGGGGCTCTCCTTCGCCTACAACCTGGATCCCGTGCATGGGACGGAGACGCCCGTCGTCGGCCAGCTCTACAGCATCCTCGTCCTGCTCACCTTCCTCGCGCTCAACGGCCACCTGCTCATCATCCAGGTGCTGGTCGACGGCTTCCGTACGCTGCCCATCGGCACGGCGAGCCTCGGCGCGCACGGGCTGTGGCAGCTCACCGAGTGGGGCGCGCAGATCTTCACGGGCGCGCTCGCGATCGCGCTGCCCGGTGTCACGGCCCTCACCATCGTGAACCTGGCCTTCGGCGTGATGAGCCGAGCCGCACCGATGCTCAACCCGTTCGCGGTGGGGTTCCCGGTGTCCCTCATCCTCGGGCTCGTCATCGTGCTCGCGACGCTGCCCATGCTGCAGTCGACCTTCGTGCGGCTGACCGGGGATGCATTCGCGCTGGTGCGCGGCATGCTCGGGGCGGGAGTTTGACGAATGGCCGAGAGCCCCGCACAGGAACGCACCGAGCAACCGACGGCGAAGCGCCTGGAGCAGGCGCGCAGCCACGGCCAGGTGCCGCGCTCGCCGGAGCTCACGACCGCCGCCGTGATGCTGATTGCGGGCATCGGCCTGCACTACGCCGGCGGCCACATCGCCGGCGAGCTAGACGGCATCATGCGCTCGGGCCTCTCGCTGAGCCGCGGGCAGGCGCTCGATGCATCGGCGCTGGTCCCGAGCTTCGCCTCGTACGCCGCGCAGGCGCTCGAGGCCATCGCGCCCATTCTCGGCTTGACGCTCGTCGCGGCCCTGCTCGCGCCGCTCACGCTCGGAGGGTGGAATCTGTCCCTCGAGGCGCTCGTACCCGACTTCGCCCGCCTGTCTCCGGTCAGCGGCTTGCAGCGCATGTTCTCGCTGCGCAGCGGCGTCGAGCTCGCCAAGGCCTTCGCCAAGTTCCTGCTGGTGGCGCTCGTCGCCGTGCTGTTCCTGCGAGGCAAGTACGCCGAGCTGCTGGGGCTCGGCGCCGAGCCGGTTCGCGCTGCGATCGCGCACGCCGCGACTCTCGGGGGGGACGCGCTGCTTGCCTTCTGCGCTGCCCTCGCGCTGATAGCCGCGGTGGACGTCCCCTGGCAGCTCTGGAACTACAGGCAGAACCTCCTCATGAGCCGCCAGGAGATCCGCGAGGAGCTGCGGCAGAACGAGGGCTCGCCCGAGATGAAGGGCCGCGTCCGCAGGGTACAGCAGGAGGTCGCCAAGCGGCGCATGATGCAGGAGGTCCCGAAGGCGGATGTCGTCGTGACCAACCCGACGCACTTCGCCGTCGCGCTGCGCTACGACGAGCAGCGCATGCGGGCGCCCATGGTCGTCGCGAAGGGCGCCGACGAGGTCGCCGCCCGGATCCGCGAGGTGGCGATCGAGAGCCGCGTGCCGATCTTCGAGGCCCCGCCGCTCGCGCGCGCCTTGCATCGCGCCGTGTCGATCGGCGGGGAGATCCCGGTGTCGCTCTACGTCGCCGTCGCGCAGGTGCTCACGTACGTATATCAGCTGCGCACCGCGCGCCGTACGGGCGCCG
>JASHYG010000387.1 GCA_030043215.1 Gammaproteobacteria bacterium | reverse complement strand
CTCGAATACCCGCAGATAATCGTCGGCCGCCTCCCACAGGTGGGTGACGAACAGGCGGATCGGATTCTCTTGCGACATGCAGGGTCTCGGGCCCCACCCCGGTGCGACACGCCTCGCGGACGTCCTCAGTCTCGCACAGGTTGCCGCGCGCGGCAAAACGGCCACGCTGCGCTGCATCGAGTAGAATGCAGAAGTCCGAACGATGCCGGGATCGGCCGCATTGCGAATAGTCGCTTACAACATTCGATACGCCACAGGCAGCGGTCCCGCATTCCACCTCCCCGTACCAGGCGCCGGCTACTTGCGCAGCAACCGGCGCACTCTGCTCGGCATCACGGAGTTCCTCCGGACCGAGCGCCCCGATATCGCCGGGCTGATCGAGGTCGACACCGGCTCCATCCGCACCGGAATGGTCAACCAGGTGGACTACATCGCGCAGGAGCTCGGCCACTACTCCGCCTACGAGTGCAAATACGGAGCGAGCTCCATCAACCAGTTCGTTCCGATCGTCCGCAAGCAGGCGAATGCCTTCCTGTCGGCGCCCCACGTCTCGGGCGCGCGCTTCCACTACTTCGATACGGGGATCAAGCGGCTCATCATCGAGCTCGAGCTCGAGCACCTGTGCGTATTCCTGGTGCACCTGTCGCTCAAGTACCGGCAGCGGCAGTCCCAGCTGCGCTCCCTGCACGACCTCATCATGAAGTCGTCGAAGCCCGTGATCGTCGCCGGCGACTTCAATACCTTCTGGGGCACGCACGAGATCTACCTCTTCATGCGCGCGACCGGGCTCACGAGCGCCAATGCCGCAGGTCTCCCCTCGTTCCCCGCACGGGTGCCGCGGATCGAGCTCGATTTCATCCTCGTGAGCGCGGGGATCGAGGTGACGCAGTTCCGTGTCCCCGACGTACGGTTCTCGGACCACAGGCCGATCGTCTGCGATTTCGAGGTGCACCCCGACGCCCTGGGACGCAAGACCGCCGCTTGAAACCCTCTCCTCATTCCTCTTAAGTGATGCCCCGAGGCGGTGCCGCCATGCCGACTCCTGCTTGGAAGATGGAACGTGACGCCGATGGGATCGTCTGGCTGACGCTCGACACGGCCGGGATCTCCGCGAACGTGCTCGCGCGCGCGGTGATGCAAGAGCTCGACCGGCTTCTTGAGCCCCTGGCGGCAGCTCCCCCCCGCGGTGTCGTGTTTCGATCGGGCAAGCCGAGTGGCTTCATCGCGGGCGCGGATGTGAAGGAGTTCGTGACGCTCGCGAGTCCGGAGCAGGGCTTCGAGCTGGCCCGAGCCGGGCAGGTCGTGCTCGATCACATCGAGGCGTTGCGCTGTCCAACGGTCGCCGCGATCCACGGCTTCGCTCTCGGGGGCGGTCTCGAGCTCGCGCTCGCGTGCCGGTACCGTGTAGCGGCCGCCGACGAGCGGCTCGCTCTCGGCCTGCCGGAGGTCCAGCTCGGCATCCATCCCGGGTTCGGCGGGACCGTGCGCTCGGTGCGGCTGCTCGGGGTGCGTCCGGCGATGGAGATGATGCTGACAGGGCGCCCGGTGCGCGCCGACCGCGCCTTGCGCATCGGACTGGTCGATCGCCTCGTCGCCCCGGGCGAGCTCGATTCCGCGGCCCGCGAATGCGTGCTCCATCCTCCGGCGCGCCGCTCGGCGCCGCTCGTGGAGCGTGTGCTGGGTCTCGCGCCGGCGCGGCCCCTCGTGCGCTCGATGCTTCTCAAACAAGTCGCGGCGAAAGCTCCCCGCGAGCATTACCCCGCTCCGTACGCGCTGGTGGACCTCTGGGCGAGGTACGGCGCACGCGGCGAGGCGGCATTCGTCGCCGAGGCTCGCTCGATCGCGGACCTCTTCGGCACCGAGACGGCCCACAACCTCGTGCGGGTCTTCCTGCTGCAGGAACGGCTGAAGTCGCTCGGCGGGAAGGCCTCCCCCGCCGTCAAGCACGTCCACGTCATCGGCGCAGGTGTGATGGGCGGCGATATCGCAGCCTGGTGCGCTCTGCGCGGCTTCACCGTCACGCTGCAGGACCGTGCGGCGGAGTTCGTTGCTCCCGCGCTCGAGCGAGCCGGACAGCTCTACGAGAAGAGGCTGCGGGACCCGGAGAAGATCGCAGCGGCGCGAGGCCGCTTGCGGGCCGACGTGCCGGGGGACGGAGTCCCGGACGCGGACGTGGTGATCGAGGCGATCTTCGAGAGCTTGAACGCCAAGCGGGAGCTGTACGCGGCGCTCGAGCCGCGGCTAAAGCCCCAGGCGCTGCTCGCGACCAACACCTCGAGCCTGCTGCTCGAGCCGCTCGCCGCCAAGCTCGCACGGCCCGAGCGTCTCGTCGGTCTGCACTTCTTCAATCCCGTCGCCCAGATGCCGCTCATCGAAGTGGTTCACTCGGCGCAGGGCGACCCTGCGATCGTGCAAGCCGCCCTCGCCTTCGCGCGCAAGCTCGACAAGATTCCGGTCCCGTGCCGCAGCGCGCCGGGGTTCGTCGTCAACCGCGTACTGATCCCGTATCTCAACGAGGCGATGCTCGCCGCCGAGGAAGGCATGGCACTCGCGTCGATCGATGACGTCGCCGTCCGGTTCGGGATGCCCATGGGACCGATCGAGCTCGCGGACGTGGTGGGACTCGATGTGGCCAATGACGTGGGAGAGATCATCGCGTCCGAGCTCGGCCGCCCGGCGCCGAGTCTCGACCGGCTGAGGCAGCTCGTCGCAGCCAAGAAGCTCGGGCGCAAGACGGGCGAGGGTTTCTATCGCTGGCAGGACGGCAAAGCCGTCAAGCCCCCCGCACCCGCGCCCGCCCCTCCCGATCTGCAGGATCGGCTGATCCTCGCGCTCACCAACGAGTCGGTCGCATGCCTGCGCGACGGAGTGGTTGCGGAGGAGGACCTGCTCGATGGGGCGGTCATTTTTGGCACCGGCTTTGCCCCCTTTCGCGGGGGCCCGATCGCCTACGCGCGCAGCCGAGGCGTCGCGGCCGTGGTGAGTCGGCTCCAGCAGCTCGCGGAGCGATATGGTTCTCGTTTCGCGCCCGATCCCGGCTGGGCCGGGATCGGGGCCCACGGAAAATCGTGAACGGCGTTCCAGAGCGCGAGGTCCGCTGTGTTAACATCACGCGCCGCGCTCGACAAACAACTCATTGAACTCTCAGGAAAATGGCCGAGGAACGAGAAGCCAGCGTCCAGATGCTCAAGAGCTTCGTGCCCCTCGACGGCCTGAAGAGAGAGAATCTTGCGGCACTCGCCAAGAAGGTCAGCATTCGCGCGATGAGCGCCGGACGCTATCTCTTCCGGGAGGGAGAGACGGATAAGCGCACGGTGTGGCTGGTCGGCGGCATGGTCGAGCTGCGCGAGGGCGACCGTACGGTGGGCATGATTCGCGGCGGCACGCCCGAGGCCCGCGACCCGCTGTCCCCGCAGCTGCCGCGCCGCGTGAGCGCACGCGCCGTCGACGAGGTGAGCTATCTCTCGATCGACAGCGAGCTGCTCGATGTGATGATCACGTGGGATCAGACCGGCACCTACGAAGTGGCGGAGCTGCAGGAGCAGCTGACCGGCGGCAGCAACGACTGGATGACGACGCTTCTGCAGACGAAGTCGTTCCAGCGCATCCCGCCCGCGAACATCCAGGCGATCTTCCTGCGCATGCAGCGCGTGCCGTACAAGACCGGCGAGGTCGTCATCAAGCAGGGTGACGAGGGTGACTACTTCTACGCCATCGTGAGCGGCAAGTGCATCGTCACGCGCGAGACGCC
>JASHYG010000386.1 GCA_030043215.1 Gammaproteobacteria bacterium | reverse complement strand
GATCGCGCCCTCGGGGCCGACGTACCCCGAGGCCGGCGTGATCGTTCCGAGCCCGGCGACGGTGCCCGTGACGATGCCGAGCAAGCTCGGCTTGCCGAAGCGCAGCCACTCCATGGCCATCCACGACAGCGCGCCCGTGGCGGCGGCGAGGTGCGTGACGAGGATCGCCATGGCGGCGGAGCCGTTCGCGGCAAGTGCGCTGCCGCCGTTGAAGCCGAACCAGCCGACCCACAGCATCCCGGCCCCGAGCACCGTGAGCGGCATGCTGTGCGGCGGCATGGGATGGTGCGGGAAGCCCTTCCGTTCCCTCAGCACGAGAGCAGTGACCAGCGCCGCGACGCCCGCGTTGATGTGGACGACGATTCCCCCCGCAAAGTCGAGGACGCCGCGCTGCGCCAGCCAGCCGCCGCCCCACACCCAGTGGCAGATCGGCGCGTAGACGAGGATGAGCCACGCCGCGGAGAACCAGAGTACCGCGCTGAATTTCATGCGCTCGGCGAATCCTCCCACGATGAGTGCCGGCGTGATGATCGCGAAGGTGAGCTGGAACATCGCGAACGCGGATTCCGGGGTCGTGCCCCTCATCGAATCGCGCCCCATGCCGGCAAACCCCACCTTGCTCAGCGGCCCGATCAGCCACTGGTACCTGCCCGTCTCGCCGAAGGCGAGGCCGTAGACACCCGCGAACCACAGCACGCTCACGAGGCAGGCGATGGCGAAGCACTGCATCGACACAGATAAGACGTTCTTCGAGCGGACGAGCCCCGAATAGAACACGGCAAGGCCCGGCAGGGTCATGAGCAGCACGAGCGCGGTCGCCGTGAGGAGCCAGGCGGTATTGCCGGCGTTCAGGGGTGGAGTCCCGGCCCAAGCGGCGGCCGGGAAAAGGGCACAGGCAGCCGGGACCGCCCACAGGGCGGCGAACTTTGCTCGCACGTTGACCCCTCGAATTCACCGGCGACGTTGCCGGCAATGCAACGGTCGGCCGCCCGCGTTGGCGGCCGCACGCGAATTGTACGGGGTCGCCCGGCCGCTGCGCTACGGAGCCGTCTTGCCGGCCATCGTCCGGCGGCGACCTCGACCGCGGGTGCCGCCGCCGGTCAGGCGAGCGATGCCGCGAGAAACGCGTCGATACGCGCGTTGGCCTCGTCCGCGACCCGCAGCGGAAACAGAACGAAGCCGTGCGGAGCGCCCGGATAAACGGCGAGCTCGGCATCGTTCCCTGCAGCGATCCAGCGCGAATACATGAACAGCGAGTCGTCGAGGAACGGGTCGAGCGTTCCGACGGAGATGAGCGCCCTCGGCAGGTCTCTGAGATCGGCGTAGATCGCGGAGACGTCCGGGTCCCGGCGCTTGGAGCGATCCGGGCAGTAGGCATCCGAGCAGCTCTCGATGTCGATCGAGCGCAACAGCACTCCGAGATCCCCGATCCATTTCTGGCTCGGCGTCATCGAGGTGTCGTAGTTGCCGTAGCTCAGATTGGCGGCCTTGAAGCCCGTGAAGCCGTGCTTGTCGCGCATCCTCACGAGCACCGGCACCGCGAGCGTCGCGCCGGCGGATTCCCCGCCGATGGCGAGCCGGTCGCTGCCGAACTCCGACTTGGCGTGCTCGGCGAGCCACAGGGCCACATCCTCGCAGTCGTCCCATGCGGCGGGATAGGGGTGCCGCGGCGCAAGACGATATTCCACATCGACGCACGCGAGGCCGGTCGATCTTGCGATGCGCTCGAGCATGGGGTCCTGGCCGGCCGCGGAGCCCATCACCAGCCCGCCGCCGTGCAGGTGCAGATAGACGCCCTTCGGCGTATCGGGCGAGACGATCCGGATCCCGACCTCACGGCCGCCTCTGCCTCGGATCGTGCGAGTGCGAGCGCGCTGCGACTGCGGGGGAACGGGTATGCCGGCGCCGCCGGAGATGATCGTGCCGGTTCTGCGCCTCGTCTGCTCCATGAGACCCTCGACGAATGCGCGGGTATCAGGCGCCATGGCCTCGGGGCGGAAGAGTTTGGGATCGAGCATGGTGCGACTGCGCCGCCCTCGGACGGGGCTCGGGGCAAAGCCTAGCGATCGGCCGGCACCCTGTCCACCCGCGAGGCGGAGCGCAGGGTCGAGGCGCTCGGTGACGAACGGCGGCGGCGCGGAATCCCACGCCGCCGCCCTCTTCGCCGGACCCGCGCGCTGGCTCGGCGCCGTCCGGCGCGTCCGGTCAGCTACCGCTTGGCCGCGACGTTGCCGCGTCCGTCACGCATTTCGTTCCCTCGGAAGTGGGCGACCTTTGCGACCGACTTGTGCGGATCGCGCTTCTCGCCCACGTTCGGCCGCGGACCCTTGTAGCCCCGCCGGGGGTCGAAGTGGTTGTTGACGTGGCCGTTAAAGTTGGCGGGACCGTGGAACCACGGGCCGACACCGATGAACACCCCGTTCAAGAACCATTCCGGACCGTAGTAGCCGTAGGGCGCGCAGGGGTACGGCGCGTAGTCGTAGTAGCCATAGGGACAATCGGGCGGAACGCCGATGTTGATGCTGATCTGCGCTTGAGCCCTGGGGGCCGCAGCCGCCATGAAGCAGATTGCAGCCGCCGCAGCGAGCGCAATCGATATGGATCTTCTCATGATTCCTCCCACCGTCATAACGGTCGTCCAGCAGCCGTCATCATAGCGTCGGAGAGCACCGGGCGGTCACCTCTTAAGATTCGTTAATATAAGCGCACGGCCGGCCCGCCGGGCCGCCGGACCCCAAGGACCGCCATGACCGACGCCAAGATCATCTACACGCTGACCGACGAG
>JASHYG010000385.1 GCA_030043215.1 Gammaproteobacteria bacterium | reverse complement strand
CGGGGCTCGAACGACCCGAGCTTCGAGCCTGGCCGCGGGTCGAGGCTGCGAATGAGATCGAGTGCACTCCGCAGCTGCTCCCCGGTACAGCCGAGCTCCTCCAGCAGGCGCTCGTGGTCGCGCGCCGCGACTAGCTCGAGCTTGGCTTGGACGATCTCCAGTGCGAGCGTGCGCCCGGGCGTGTCGCGATCGAGCGCGTTGAGCTGCAGGGTGAGGCATTCGACGAGGTCGCGCGCCGCGATACCACTCGGCTCGAGCGTCTGCACGATCCGCAGCGCGGTCTCGAGCTCGCCGGGGGCGATGCTCGGTACCATGGAGGCGAGATCGGCGAGCGGCTGGCGGAGGAACCCATCGTCGTCGAGCGCATCGACGATCAGGTTCGCGAGCGCGTAGTCGCGCTCGGTGAGCCCATGCAGGAGCAGCTGCTCCCGCAGCTGGCCGCCCAGCGTCGAGGGCGAGGCGGTCCACTCCGTCCAGTCGGGCGCGTCCTCGCCCGGTGCGCTGGCGCTCACCCCCGTGAAGTCCAGGTCCGCGGCCTCCGCAGTGTCTTCCGCCTCCTCCTCTTGCGGGCCGGCATCGGCGCTATCCAGCTCCTCCTCCAGGAACGGATTCTGTGCGATGGCTTGGTTCAGCTCTTGAACGCACTCCAGGGCGGACAGCTGCAGTAATTTCACGGACTGCTGCAGCCGGGGCGTCAAGGTGAGCTGCTGCCTCAGGCGCAGCCCGAGTACGGCTTGGGTCATTGTGCGGTCAGTTCCTTTGCAGCGAACCAACCGATTCGAAGCAACACCTGTGCCAATCGCATCGTGGGCGCTCACGCGCGGCACGGGCACTCGAGGCCAGGCGTGGCCGGCGCGCACAAGCCCGGGGGCGAGGCCCACCCCTCCCGGCGCGCGAGCGTCGAGTCGACTAGCGCCTCGGATGGCGCCTCAGATTCCCGATTGCCAGGTGCTCGGCATGCCCGCGGCGCCGATCGCGCCTTCGATGGTGAGGCAGGCGTCGCGCGCTTCGGGCTGGGCGCGCAGGCTCCGGGCGATGGAGTTGAGGAACGTGCACATGAGCGCCACGTTCGGGCGGCGCGAGTGCAGCTCGGATTCCACTCGGTCGATGAGCTCGACCACGTCGAGCTGGTCGCAGCTCGGAAAAGTCATGGTGAGCACGGCCTGCTGCACGGCGCTCAGGGCCTGGTGAATGGCTTCCAGGTGCTCCCCATCCATGCGGCCCATTTGAACCCCAATCGGAGGCTGCGCGCAACTGCCGCAATCGCGCGGGAAGGGGCCGGGAAAAAAAGCGGGCTGGTCGCACCACAGCCCGCCAAACGGGGGGTCTTCGGTTGCAACCGTCGTGGCTCGCGCCACGACGTTCGAAACTCACTCGGGAGGGACGCAAGGCGTATTCCCGGCGAGAATGCGGAGTGCAAGACACGTGCCAAAGGAAGGTCGAGTCGCGAGCTGCACGCTCAATCGGCTCACGCGCGTTTGTCGCGACCGGGGAGGAATCCTGTCGAGTCTGTGGCGCGCTGATCGGCATGCGCTCGCGCGTTATGCGGGGGCGGTCGGCGACTACCTCCCCGAGCCAACCTGCTGTAATTTCTACAATGTCTTGCAAAACAGTCGCGACTGGGCGCGTCGGCCCGGGCGCTTGGACTGCAATCGCCAGGCTGGGTTGACGGCCGTGGGGGGTATCTGGCGCGATAGCGCGGCCGTGCTCTGCCTAAACCTGGCTCGGCATGCGTGGAGTCGCCTCGACGTCGCGCCGTGGTACGCTTTGCCGCACGCGTCGCCTGCGACGGTCGATCGCGACTCCCCGCCGACGGTACGCCGCTCACGATCGCGCCCGATCCGAACAAGCATTCTCCTGGGCGGAGGCTCACGCACGAGCGTCGATCATTGTCTCCGGCGCGCGACGACTACACAGTGCTCGCCAAGGGATGCAACATCGGGCGCCGAGAGAGATGGGAAAGACGACTCATTCCGGAACCGGCGAGGCGGATATGGCACACGCGCTGATCGTGGACGACGATGCCGACGTGGTGGAGTGGCTGCAGGAAGTCGCGCGCATGGAGGGATTCACGGCCTCGCGCGCTCACTCGCTGCGCGATGCGCGCATCGAGCTCGGCCGCCAGCGGCCGGACGTCCTGCTGACCGATCTGAGATTGCCCGACGGCGAGGGCATCGAGCTGCTGCGCGAGCTCGAGAAGCCCGACGCCACCGAGGTCATCGTCGTGACGGGACATGCGACGGTCGACAGCGCCGTCGCGGCGCTGCGCGCCGGCGCGAGCGACTACCTCGTGAAGCCCGCGGATCTCGAGCGCGTGCAGGCCGTGCTGCGCCATGCGAAGAAGACCTCGGCTCTGCAGCACGAGATCGGCGAGTTGCGGGAGGAGCTGCGCAGGCTCGGGCGGTTCGGCCGGATTCTCGGCAGCTCCGAGCGCATGCAGGTCGTCTACGACCAGCTGAGCCGCGTGGCGCCGACCTCCGCGACGGTTCTACTGATCGGCGACAGCGGCACGGGCAAGGAGCTCGCGGCGCAGACGCTGCATGAGTTGAGCCGGCGCCGCGAGGCGCCGTTCCTGCCGCTCAATTGCGGCGCCGTCGCTCCCCAGCTGATCGAGAGCGAGCTGTTCGGCCACGAGCGCGGCAGCTTCACGGGCGCCGAGCGGCAGCACAAGGGCTTCTTCGAGCGGGCGAACGGCGGCAGCATCTTTCTCGACGAGATCACCGAGATGCCGATGGAGCTGCAGGTGAAGCTGCTGCGGGTGCTCGAGACCGGATCGTTCACGCGCGTCGGCGGTACGCAGCCGATCGCGAGCGACGTGCGGGTGATCGCGGCGACCAACCGCGAGCCGGAGAAGGCGGTCGGCGAGGGCAAGCTCCGCGAGGATCTCTATCACCGCCTGAACGTCTTCCCGGTGAGACTCCCCCAGCTGCGCGATCGCGGCTCGGACATCGAGCAGCTCGCGCAGTACTTCCTCGACGAGCTCAATCGAGCGGAGTCGACCAGCAAGTCCTTCTCGCGCGATGCATTGGCACGGCTCTACCAGCACAGCTGGCCGGGCAACGTGCGCGAGCTCAGGAACTACGTGCAGCGCGCCTTCATCATGGCCGACGACCGGATCGAGTGCGAGCTCGGCGTATCCGATTCCGCGCCGCAGGCGGAGGATGGCACGACGATCACCATCCGTGTCGGCACGCCGCTCGAGGAGGTGGAGCGGCGCGTGACCATGGCGACGCTTGCGTACTGCGGTCACGTCAAGCGCAAGGCGGCCGAGATCCTCGGCGTGAGCTTGAAGACGCTCTACAACCGGCTCGAGACCTACAACGGCAGGGATGCATCGGGCGTTGGCCCGCCGGCACTCGGCGGCGGGGCACCGCACAATGCAGAGCCGACGCGCAATAGAGAGCCGACGCGCAACGCAGAGGCGACACGCGGCGGCGAGGCGCTGTGAGCGGGCGACTCCTGCGAGCGCAGGCGATCCAGCGAGCGCACGCGGCGCGGCGAGCGCGAGCGCCCCGGCGGGCGCAAGCGGGCAATTATCGCGTACCTCTCATGATCGGCGCCTGAGGGCCCGCAGCGCCGCCGCGGCGGCGAGCCAGCGCACACGCGGCGACTTGAGCACGTGCAGCAGCGTCCAGCCCGCTTCTGCGGCCCAGGCGAGCGGCCGCCGCCGTTCCCACCGCGCAAACGTTGCGGCGAGCTCGGCGCGTTGCACTTCCGCCTCGAGCTCCAGCAGCGCTTGGCGGCGCGCGATGTGCCGGGCCCGCTCCCTCCCGCTCACCGCTCGTGGCCCAGCGACGCCCGATCGAGGCGCAGTTGGCCGATCAGCCGGGAGAACGGACGATTGTGGCTGAGCGAGCGTCTGAGAACGATCCAGCTCGTGAGGCCGGCGAGCACGAAGAGGACGAAGAGAGCTCCGAGCACGATGAAGCGCACGGGCGGACGGAGCGCGAGTGCCGCCCAGAGTACCAGCGTGAAGCCTGCGAGCCATGCGCAGCCCAGCGTGATGGCGGCGAGGCGCAGCTCGCGCGCGATCCTCAGTTTCTCCTGCTCGAGCTCGAGCGCGAGCATCTCGAGCCGCGTCTGCGTCATGCGCAGCAGCTCGCCGAGCAGGGACCTGCCGCGCGCGATGATGGGCTCTCGCTCGCTCATTGGGAGCTGGAGGCGGCACGCGCCGCGGGTCTGCGCCGGTCTGCGAGCAGCATTCCCGCCACGAGGCCCACGCCCACGCCGATCGCCACGACGGTCCAGGGGTTGTCTCTCGCCCAGCGCTCGAAGGCCACCGCCGCGCGCTCGGTCGCGCGGCTCGCGTCGCTCTCCATGCCCCTCAAGCGAGCCCGTGCCGATTCGATGCTGGCGGATACGCGGTCGCGCAGGGAGTCGAGACTTGCGTCACCGTCTTCGGCCAGCGCGTGGAGCAGCTCTTCGGCGTGATCCACGATGGTGCGCAGCTCCTCGCCGAGGGCCGCAGTATTTTCGGTGGTCTCGCTCATGGGCAGCGCTCAATCGGGAGCGGGGACGGCTCTCGCGACATCGGGCATCGAGACCTCCTCGACCCGTGCGCCAGTCCGGACCGCAGTGTGCCGCATGCTCTGATTCTATCCGATAGCCGCGAGTCCCACACGGCAACGATCATTCCCATTGCGGGAACTCCTCATTTGCTAGTGCCCTTCGAAGCGGACGAGGGTGTGCACGGCGACCCCCATGGCCTCGAGTCTGCGGGCGCCGCCGAGGTCGGGCAGGTCGATGATGAAGCACGCGCCGAGCAGCTGCGAGCCGAGCGACCGCAGCAGCTTCACGGCCGCCTCGGCCGTGCCGCCCGTTGCGATCAGATCATCGACGAGGATGATGCGCTCGCCGGCCACGATGGCATCGGTATGCATCTCCATCTCGTCGAGGCCGTACTCGAGCGAGTACGCGACGCGCACCGTCGTGTGCGGCAGCTTGCCTTTCTTGCGGATGGGGACGAAGCCTGCCGACAGCTGGTGAGCCATCGCGCCTCCGAGGATGAAGCCGCGAGCCTCGATGCCGGCGACGCGGTCGATCTTCGATCCGGCCCAGGGCTGTACCAGCTCGTCCACCGCGCGCCGGAACGCGCCGGCGTTGCCGAGCAATGTCGTGATGTCCCGGAACTGAATGCCCGGCCGCGGGTAGTCCGGTATGGTTCGGATGAATGACCTCAAATCGGCCAGCGCGCTCGGATGCATGATCGGATTACCTTGCCCCCGTGGGACGTATCGTACCCTCCTTCCAGTGTGCGGCGCAGCCGGCCCTCGTGCCTCGAGGCCGCAATGCAATCTGGAGCTCACCGGGAGCCGGGTGCATTCCTCCGGGGGCGCCGTTGCCCTTACACTGCGCGTCCGGTCCCATTCGCGGGAGGAGACGGAATGATCGGGAGAAAGCTGGGTAACTCGGGCCTGACCGTCGGTCCGCTCGCCCTGGGCGGAAACGTGTTCGGGTGGACGGCCGATGAGGCGACGTCGTTCAAGGTGCTCGATGCCTTCGTGGCCTCGGGGCTCAATCTGATCGACACGGCGGACGCCTATTCGCGCTGGATTCCAGGGCACCAGGGCGGCGAATCCGAGACGATCATCGGCAAATGGCTCAAGAGCCGCCGCAACCGCGCACAGGTCGTCATCGCGACGAAGGTGGGCGTCGAGATGGGACCGGGCGAGCAGGGGCTGTCACGCGCCTACATCCTGCGCGCGGTCGAGCGGTCGCTGCAGCGCCTGAATACCGATTACATCGATCTGTACCAGTCGCACCGCGACGATCCTGAGACGCCGCTCGAGGAGACGCTCGGCACCTTCGGGGAGCTCATCAAGCAGGGCAAGGTGCGCGCGATCGGCGCATCCAATTACACCGCCGAGCGGCTCGGCACCGCGCTGCAGGTGAGCGCATCCCACGGGCTGCCGCGCTACGAGAGCCTGCAGCCGTGGTACAACCTTTACGACCGGCCGGCCTTCGAGGGCGAACTCGCCGAGCTTTGCCGCCGTGAGCGCATCGGCGTCATCCCGTACTTCTCCCTCGCGAGCGGATTTCTCACGGGCAAATATCGCTCCGCGGCCGATCTCGCCAACCGGGCTCGCGCCTACCGTGTGAAGGACATGCTGAACGAGCGCGGCTTTCGCATTCTGCAGGCGCTCGATGCAGTCGCGCGCGAGACGGGCGCCACACCGGCGCAGGTGGCGCTCGCCTGGCTCATCGCGCGCGGCGTGACGGCGCCCATCGCGAGCGCGACGAGCGTCGAGCAGCTGCAAGAGCTCGCGGGCGCGGCGCGGCTCGAGCTCGCCGCGGACGCGGTGAAGGTCCTGGACGAGGCGAGCGCCGCTTGACCGGCTGAGCGAGTGGCCCGGCTCGAGGCTCCGGCTCGAGGGTCCGGCCCGAGGCTGCGGCTCGAAGCTGCGACTCAGGAGTGGCGCGACGCGAGCAGCGCGAGCTCCGGAGGCATGGGCGTCACGTCGATCTCGACGTTGAGGCACGCCGGTCTGCCGCTCGCGAACGCCTGCCGGATGGCCGGGCCGAGCTCCTTCACGTCCACGATGTGCCGCCCCTCGCAGCCGAGCGCGGCGGCGACCTCGTGGTACTTGGCGCCGGAGAGCCGTGTGCCGGTGACCGGATTGCCGATCATCTCCTGAAAGTGCTGCGAGGCAGCCCAGCTGCGATTGTTCATGACCACCACCACCACCGGTAGCTGGTGGCGCGCGAGCGTGTCGAATTCCGCGATCGTGAATCCCACGGCGCCGTCGCCGGCGAGGCAGAGCACGGGCCGCCCGGGATGGGCAGTCTGAGCGCCGATCGCGAGCCCGAGACCGAAGCCGACGGCGCCCAGAAAGCCGTGCGTGATGTAGCTTCCGGGGCGCTTCTGCCGGATCACCTCGTTCATCCAGTGATAGGCCTCGGCGCCGTCGCCGACGATGATGGTGTCGTCGGCGATATGGTCCACGATGGCCGCGACCGCCTGGTACGGATGAATCGGCGGCGCGGAGCGCTGCAGAGCCTCGCTCAGCCGCGCGCGGCGCGCGGCCCTCGCGTCCGCGATGACCCTCCGCCACGCGGCACGGTCGGGCCAGCGCAGCGCGCGCGCCTCGGAGAGCAGCGCACGCAACATCTCGCGGGGGTCTGCCGCCACCGCGACGCTTACCTCGCGCAGCTTGCCGATCTCCTTCGGATCCACCTCGACATGGATCAACTTCGCGGCGGCCGGCACGAGGCGGTCGCTGTTGCCGAGCGTGAAAAGCCCGAAGCGCACGCCGAGGGCAAGAGCCACGTCGGGCCTCGCGCCGGGCGCGGCGAGATCCGCGAGCTTGTGGAAGGTGCCCCCGTAGAGAGGATGGTCGCTCGGCAGGAGGCCGTGGGCCTGGAAGTCCGAGAAAACCGCTATCCCGGTGAGCTCCGCGAAGGCGCGCAGCTCCTCGGCGCAGCCGGCCTGCCACGCACCCGCGCCCGCCATGATGATCGGCCGCTCGGCCTCAACCAGGAGGCGCAGGGCCGTCCCGACTGCATCTCCCGACGGTGCGGCGCGCACGTCCAGCACGACGTTCCCGGGAATGCGCACCGTATCCTCATCGACGGCCGCGGTGAGCACGTCCATCGGCATATCGAGCAGCACCGGACCGGTGGGCGGGGAGGTCGCCACGCGTATGGCGTGGGCGACGAGGCGCGGTATCTGCGCCGGAACGGTGATCGTGTGAGTCCACTTGG
>JASHYG010000384.1 GCA_030043215.1 Gammaproteobacteria bacterium | reverse complement strand
CCGGATCGGTCTCCGCCACCGCTCGACGCGAGTCAGCGAGGCGGAGCTGCGCGGGGCCGAGGAGGTGTGGCTCTCGTCGGCCACGCGGGAGCTCGTTCCGGTGACCCTCCTGGACGGGCGGCCCATCGGCAGCGGAGCGCCCGGCCCCGCCTGGCGGCGGCTTTACGACGAGCTCCAGCGGTACAAGCGGGAGCTGGCCGCACAGCCCTGGTGACCGGGCCCTGGTGATCGGGTCCGGGTGGCGGCCCGGGTGCCAGCCAGGGTGGCGGCGCCCGGGGTGACGGGCGGGGGTGCCCCGAGCCCTGGGCGAGCCTCCCCCGCCCCGGACGCATTACTGCTCCGGCCAAGACTCCGCTATAACCCAATTGTAACCGCCGGATGGCTGACGGCGCCGCGTACCGGCGTTTAGGATGTATGCGTCCCACCGAGCAAGCGAGCCGACGCCACAGCCGCATGTCCATCACGCTGGATCAGGTCACCAAGCGCTATCAGGGAGCGACCGTCGTCAACGACGTGTCCCTCGATATCGGCGATGGTGAGTTCTTCGTGCTGCTCGGCCCGAGCGGGGGCGGCAAGAGCACGCTGCTGCGCGCCGTGGCCGGCCTCACCGGGGTGGACCATGGGCGCATCTCGCTGCACGGCCGGGATGTCACCCACCTCGCGGCGCGGGAGCGGGGTGTCGGGCTGGTCTTCCAGAACTACGCCCTCTTCCGCCACATGACGGTGGCGGACAATATCGAGTTCGCGCTGCGTGTCCGGCGCATGAGGGCGGCCGCGCGGCGCGCCAGGCGCAAGGAGCTGCTGCGCCTCGTGTCGCTCGAAGGCATGGATGACCGCCTGCCGGCGCAACTGTCAGGAGGCCAGCAGCAGCGCGTGGCGGTCGCCCGCGCTCTTGCGCACAAGCCCGAGGTGCTGCTCCTCGATGAGCCCTTCGGCGCACTCGACGCGAAGATCCGCGAGGAGCTCCGCCGGACCATCCGCCAGGTCCAGCGCGAGCTCGGGATCACGACGGTCCTCGTCACGCACGACCAGGAGGAGGCCTTCGCGCTCGCCGACCGGATCGGCATCATGAATCTCGGCCGCCTGCTCGAGATGGGCCGTCCCGACGACCTATACGCGAGGCCCGCCACCCGCTTCGTCGCCACCTTCCTCGGAGCCGCGAACCTGCTGCTCGCGCGCCAGAGCTCGCGCGGATTGAGCTTCGGATCCGAGCCGGTCATCGTGCCGCTCGCCGAGTCCGGATCGCGCGTCCGCGACCACGAGGTCGTCGCGGTGCTGCGCCCCGAGGAGATCGAGG
The DNA here is from genome assembly GCA_030043215.1 of Gammaproteobacteria bacterium. Taxonomy (GTDB): domain Bacteria; phylum Pseudomonadota; class Gammaproteobacteria; order Steroidobacterales; family Steroidobacteraceae; genus JASHUC01. The sequence goes on along the minus strand of JASHYG010000384.1, from coordinate 2,299 downwards.
TGGCGCCGAGCCGCGATGCCCTGAGAACCGCCTACATCGCCGAAGGCGTGGTCGATGAGATCCTCTTCAGCGGCGCGCTCGAGCGGCTGCGCGTGCGGCTCGGCGACGGCGCCGCGGGGGCCCACGTCGTGCGGTCGGACAACGGCGCGGACGAGCCGTACCTGGAGGTCACCCGCACCCAGCACGAGCAGCGCCTCTTTCCGCTCGCGCAGGGCGGGGAGGTGTCGCTCGGCGTGCGGCGCCTGCACGTTCTGCCCACTCCGCTCTCGAGCTTCACGGCCTGCGCGCCGAATGAGGAGCTCGCCGGGCAGCTCGCCCGGCACGGCCTGCTCACCGAGCTCGCAACCCGCATGAAGACGCGCATCACCGTCCAGGTCGAGCCGTCTCTCGGAACGGCGGACGGCGGCGACGACGGAATGAGCTTTGGGGGAGCGGCGGTGATCGCCTCCCGGCCGGGCGCCGTGCGCTCCGTCGAATGGCTGCTGCAGCGGGGCGCCGAGGAGGTGCTCATCCTACCGGAGAGCGCCCCCTCGCCGCGCAGAGTGCTCATTCACTGGACCGACGAATCGGCGCGCCGCGCGACACTCGCGGTCTCCGCGAGCTTGTTGCGCCACGTCTCTGCCGAAGCGGTCTACATCGGCATCCTGCCGCAGAGCGGCTCGCTCGGCGCCCAGCGCCCGCTCGGCATGCGCGCGCTGCTCGACGCCCGCTCCGAGGCGCAGGCAGTCCACGGTCTCGACATGCGGACCGAGCTGCGCTTTGGAGACGTCGCGCGGGAGCTCGCGCTGCGCCTGGCCGAGTCGCCCGACCAGCTGCTCATTCTGGGGATCACGGAAGTGGCCGACCTCGAGCGGCGGTTCGCGGCACTGCTCGATGAGCCCCGGTGGCCGCTGCTCGTCGTGTACCAGCCCGGCGAGCGGACGCGCGCGCCCGAGCCCGTGAGAGCCGCCGCCGACCTGCTCAGGTTCGCCTGAGTGTCCGGGGAGCGCTTTCATCAGCCCAGCGTGCTGCCGGGTTTCGGCCTGACGTTCGGGTTCACGACGTTCTTCCTGAGCGCGCTCGTGCTGCTGCCGCTCGCGGCCCTGATGCTCATGGCCGCCTCGATGCACTGGGCCGACTTCGTGCGGGTCGTCTTGAGCCCCCGGGCTCTCGGGTCCTACCGCCTGTCCTTCGGAGCCTCGTTCCTCGCGGCGAGCATCAATCTCGCGTTCGGCTTCGTGATCGCCTGGACGCTCGTGCGGTACGAGTTCCCCGGCCACAAGATCGTCGATGCGCTGATCGACATGCCGTTCGCGCTGCCCACGGCGGTCTCCGGCATCGCGCTCACCTCAGTGTTCGCTGAGAACGGCTGGATCGGCCGCTACCTCGCCCCGCTCGGCATCCAGGTCGCCTACACTTGGATCGGCGTGACGGTCGCCCTCACGCTGATCGGCATGCCGTTCATGGTCCGCACGCTCCAGCCCGCCATCGCCGAGGTGCAACGAGACCTGGAGGACGCGGCCGAGACACTCGGAGCCGGACGACTCTACGTCTTCCGGCGCATCGTCCTGCCCGCCGTGCTGCCCGCCATGCTCACCGGATTCACGCTCGCGTTCGCGCGGGCCGTGGGCGAGTACGGCTCGGTGATCTTCATCGCGGGGAATCTCCCGATGAAGACCGAGATCACGCCCCTGCTCATCGTCATCCACCTGCAGGAGTTCGACTACCGCGGCGCTGCAGCGCTCGGGGCGGTGATGCTCGTCATCTCCTTCGTCGTGCTGCTCACCATCAACCTCATCCACTCCTGGGGACGGCGACGCCTGGTCGCCACGGCGCACTGATGGCGATCGGGGTTCCGCGCGCGCTACGGGAGGAGCTCGCCACGCGGCCGGGGCGCGACACCGTGGTCACGGTGATCGTGCGGTGGCTGCTCATCGGGGTGTCGCTCGCGTTCCTCGCGGCGTTGCTGGTCGCGCCGCTCGCCACGGTGTTCGCCACGGCCCTGAGCCATGGCCTCAGCGCCTATCTCAACACCTTCGCCGACCCCGATACCGTCTCCGCGATCCGGCTCACCCTCGTGAGCGCGGCGGTGGTCGTCCCGCTCAACACCGTGTTCGGACTCGCCGCGTCCTGGTGCATCGCCAAGTTCGAATTCCGGGGCAAGAGCTTCTTCGTCACCCTCATCGACCTGCCGCTCGCGGTCTCGCCGGTCATTTCCGGCATGCTGTTCGTCCTGCTGTTCGGGCTGCAGGGCTGGTTCGGGCACTGGCTTCAGGATCACGACATCAGCATCATCTTCGCCCTCCCGGGCATCATCATC
>JASHYG010000383.1 GCA_030043215.1 Gammaproteobacteria bacterium | reverse complement strand
CAGGTCCTTCACCTGCGCGGAGTTCTCGATGCCCGGCAGCTGCACGTTGATGCGGTCGAGGCCCTGGCGCTGCACGATGGGCTCGGACACGCCGAGCTCGTTCACGCGATTGCGCAGGGTGGTGAGGTTCTGCTCGATGGCATAGTCGTCGCGGTCCCGGATCTTCGCGGCGGGCAGTACCCCCTGGATCACGGTCCCGCTCGGCAACGTGAGCACCGAGACCTGGAAGTCCGGCACGGTCTTCTCGATCAGGTCGCGCTCCGCCGAGACGTCGGCACCGGCGGGCACCGCGACGTTCACCGCATTCTGACCGGCGCTCCCGCTCGCCTTGGTGAGCGTCACATCCGTGAAGGATAGATTCGCCGTGGAGAGCGCCTTGCGGATGTCCTGCCCGTAGCCCTCGAGCAGCTGATTCACGGCGCTCTGCACGTCAACCTGGTACAGCAGGTACAGGCCGCCGCGAAGGTCGAGGCCGAGCGGCATCGGGCGCAGCCCGAGCGCACGCAGCGCCGCGGGCGTACGCGGCGCGAAGGACAGCGCGGCGATGTACTGGTCGCTGAACTTCGCGGTCATCGCATCGCGGCCTTTCAACTGCTCGGCCACGTTACGGAAGCGGACCATCAGGCGCCCGTCATCCAGGTAGGTCTTGATGAAATGCACGCCCTGCCCGGTGAGGTACTGCTCGAACGTCTGCTCCGTCGCGGCGGTGATCGGGTTGTGGTCCCGGCGGGCCACCTGCAGGGCCGGGTCATCGCCGAACACGGTCGGGAGCGCAAAGAGGATCGCGAGCAGCAGCACCGCGCCGATCAGGATGTACTTCCAGCGTGCGTATTCGAGCATGGTCAGGCGTTCTTGAGAGTGCCCTTGGGCATCAGGGAGGTGACCTGGGCCTTCTGCACCTTGATGCGGACGCCGTCGGCGATCTCGAGGGTCAGGAAAGTATCCCCGACGTCGGTGACGCGGCCGATGATGCCGCCCGATGTGACGACCTCATCTCCGGCCTTGAGCTGCGCGAGCAACGCCTGATGCTCCTTGTTCCGCTTCGTCTGCGGGCGAATGAGCATGAAGTAGAACACGCCGATGAGAACGACCATCAGCACGATGAACTGGATCTGGCCGCCCGGTGCTTGAGCCGCGCCTGCCTGAGCCCAGGCCGAAGGAATCAATGCATTCATGACGTTCCTAGCTGAATGAGCCCTGCCGCCTTGGCGCCCGCCCCCTCGCGCGGGGGCCGAGCCGGGCAAAGCGAAGGGCCGGCATTATGCCACAGGGTCCGCGGCAACCCTCGCGGGAGCCGGAAAGGCGGCCACGAAGGCCTCGAACGTCCCGTCCGCGAGGCTCGCGCGCACCGCCCGCATCAGGTCCAGGTAGAAATGCAGGTTGTGGATCGTCGCGAGACGGCTGCCCAGGATCTCGCGGCAGCGGTCGAGGTGCCGCAGGTATGCGCGCGTGTAATGGCGGCAGGTGTAGCAGGCGCAGGCGGGGTCGATGGGCCGCAGATCGCTCGCGTAGGCGCCGTTGCGGATGTTGATGAAGCCCCCCGGGACGAAGAGATGGCCGTTGCGCGCGTGCCGGGTCGGGATCACGCAGTCGAACAGGTCGATGCCACGCAGCACGCCCTGGATGAGGTCCCAGGGAAATCCCACTCCCATCAGGTAGCGCGGCCGGCCGGCGGGCATGTGCGGAACGAGCTCCTCGAGCACCCGCAGGCGCTCCTCCTCGGGCTCCCCCACCGCGAGACCGCCGACCGCGTACCCGGGCCAGTCGAGTCGCAGGAGCGACTCGAGCGAGGCGAGACGCAGCGCCCGGTGCGTCCCTCCCTGAACGATCCCGAAGAGCCCGCCGGGGGGCTCGTGAGCGTAGTACCGGACGTGGCTGCGAGCCGCCCACCGCATCGAGCGCTCCATGGACTCCCGGGCCTCGGTCTCCGTCGCGGGATAGGGCGTGCAGTCGTCGAACGCCATGGCGATGTCCGAGCGCAGCGCGAGCTGCACGTCCATGGAATCCTCCGGCGCGAGCCACACCTCACCTCCGTCGATCGGCGAGCGGAAGCGGACGCCCTCCTCCGTGATCTTTCGCAGGCCCTTGAGGCTGAACACCTGGAACCCGCCAGAATCGGTGAGGATCGGACGCGTCCAGTGCATGAAGCCGTGCAGTCCGCCGTGGGCGGCCACGATGTCCGGTCCCGGGCGGAGCATCAAATGGAACGTGTTGCCGAGAATGATCTCGGCGCCGAGCCCTTCGAGCTCCTCGGGCGTCATTGCCTTCACCGTCCCGTAGGTTCCGACAGGCATGAAGGCGGGCGTCTCGATGACGCCGTGCGCCGTGGTGAGCCGGCCCCGCCGGGCCGCGCCGCTCCGCGCGAGGATCTCAAACCGCGGCTGCATGCTCAGGATGCATGCGCGGCCGCATGCGCGCGGTGGACGGGGGTCACGAGCATCGCATCACCATAGCTGAAGAATCGATAGCGCGAGCGTACCGCATGGGCATACGCCGCGAGCACGCGCTCCCGCCCCGCGAGTGCGCACACGAGCATGAGCAGGGTCGACTCCGGGAGGTGGAAGTTCGTGACGAGGCGGTCCGTCACCCGAAACTCGAAGCCCGGCGTGATGAAGAGCCGCGTCTCGCCGGACCAGGGAACCGGCAAGCCCGGCGCCACGGGCGCGCCAGACTCGAGCGGAGCGGGCACTCGCGCCGCGGATTCGAGTGCCACAGGCTCGAGCGCCGCGGACTCGAGCGCGCGCACGACCGTCGTGCCGACCGCCACGACGCGGCCCCCGCGGGCTCGGGTGCGTGCAATCGCCTCGCAACACTCGGCGCTCACGGAGACCCTTTCCGAGTGCATGACGTGGGTGCTCAGCTCCCGTGCGCGGATCGGCTGGAAAGTGCCCGCCCCGACGTGCAGCGTGATGAAGGCCCTCTCGATGCCGCGCCGCTCGCACGCCTGGATGAGCGGCAGGTCGAAATGCAGGCTGGCCGTCGGCGCGGCGACCGCCCCCTCCGCCCGCGCGAACAGACTCTGATAGCGCTCCCGGTCGGCCGCGCGTGGCGCGCGGCGAATGTACGGAGGCAGCGGAACCTCCCCCCAGCGCTCGAAGAACGCGAGCGCAGGCTGGGGCAGCTCGACTTCCCAGAGATCTCCCCGTGGCTCCCGCACCCGAACCGTTCCGCCCGCGGTGCCGATCGGAAGTCCCGGGCGGATCGACTTGCTCGCCTGGAGCTGCACGAGCGCTCGATCTTCCTCGAGCGGCCGCTCGAGGAAGATCTCCACTCGCCCCCCTGTCGGCTTGGTCCCGTTGAGCCGCGCCGCAACGACCTTCGTGTCGTTGAAGACGAGAAGATCGCCGGGCAGCAGCAGCCCGGGGAGATCCCGGATGAGCGCGTCTCGGAAACAGTCCCGCGACTCCCGGGTGCCGGGCTGCAGCACGAGCAGGCGGCTCGCGGAGCGCTCGGCGAGAGGCTCCTGGGCAATCAGCTCGGGGGGCAGGTCGTACGCAAAGTCGCTGGGCTGCACCCGCGAGATGTTATCGCGGCGCGGTCGGCAGCGTGATCGTGAGACTCATCGGCTTCCTCTGCCTCATGATTCTCAGCGTGATCCGCTCGCCGGGCTGGTATGAGCCCAGGATTCGGGTGGCGTGCGCCCCGTTGAGGGGCTTGCGGCCATCGATGGACAGAATCACATCGCCGTCCTGGAGCCCGAACGCATCGTCGGTCGGGGAGCGGATCACGAGCACTCCGTCTGCCGTGCCGAAGTACTTGCCGAGCTCCGGCGTCAGCGCCGCGAGCTCCATCCCCGCAGTCTCGGCAGAGAGCGCCTGGAAATACTGCATGTTGGAGAGCGGCGGAACCGCCGCCACTGGACCGGGCACCTGCGGCATGGCCGGCAGGGCTGGCATCGCCGGCAGGGACGGAGCCGCACCATCCGTGGCCGACGAGGCGAACGCGAACACGACCGCGGGTCGAGTCGTGAGCTCGAGCTGCTGCACTCGACCGCCGCGCGTCACGCGGAGCTGCACCTTCGTGTTCGGCGCAACCCTGCTCATCCGCTCGACGACCTGCTGGGCTGCGTCCGGGCCGGAAACCGATGCGCCGTTCACGGCGACGATCACGTCGCCCGGGCGGACGCCCCCGTCCGCTGCCGGCCCGCCGGGGCTCACCTCCAGCACGCGTGCGCCGCCCGTGCCGCTCGCCGGATCGAGCTGCAGGCCGATCACCCCGCCCCGGAAAGCGCGTCGGATCATGACGCGGCTCGCGCTCATTCCGAGCTGGGCCGACAGGCTCGCCACCTGGCGCGCTGCCTGCGCGAGCTGCTCTCGAGCCTTCGCGAGCTGCGCTTCGAGGTCGGCGTCCGCGCGCTGCGCCTCGAGATCGGCGTCCGCTGGACCGGCTTCCGTGGAGAACGTCTCCGTGGAGGATGCGCTCGCGGATGCAGTGCCCGCCGGCAGCGTCTGCGCGCCCTGGGTGTGATAGTCCGCGCCGTCGGCGAGCGCGGCAGGGATGGCAAGCGCGCTGCCGAGGGCCGCGGCCATACATAACGCGCCGATCCAGACCGCCATTTTCGCGACTGCCGCTACATACGCTCGGTTCGTCGTCATGCTCCTCACTCCCGTGTCTGCCAGGTCTGCCATGCCTGTCACGCCCTTCATGCCCATGTTCCTCATGGCGTCCCGCCCGCCAGGATCTCCGCGTAGCGGACCTGCGCCAGGGAATCGACCAGCTGCGCACGCTGCAGCTGGAGCGTGCGCAGGCGCGAGGCGCGCGCATGCTGCAGCCGCTCGACATTGAGCAGATCGTCCACCGAGGCGAGACGATCCTCGAGGTGCGCCACGGCGAGATGGGTGCTCACTCGCACGACCGGGCCGTCCTCCGGCTCACTTGCGAGCCAGCGCTCTGCCGTGTCCGCTCGCGCAAGGAGCGCCTCGGGCGTGGGGGATGTGACCGTGCGCGCGGCCGGCCTCGCGAGCGGTGCCGTCTGACCCCGTGCCGGAGCGACGGCGGGCCCCCTTTGATTGAGGCGGATTGCGAGAAAGGCCGTCACCCCAATCAGAGCCGCGCCCGCGGCGAGCGCAAGTGAGCGATACCCCATTCTGCCGGGGCGGCCCTCTGCACTGCCGCTCTCGCGCGCTGCCCATGGACCGCGCGCCGCCCACGGGCCACGCGCTGCTCGCATCCGCGAACGCCGCTGCAGCTCGCTCCAGTCGAAGGGCGGCGCAAGCTCGCCCGGCAGCTCTCGCAACTTCTGCGCGACGGCCTCGCGGGCGGGATCCCGCTCACCGTCCCGGGGCTTACCTACGCCGGGGTACATGGCTGCCGCTCCTCCTTCGGCTCGAGCCACTCGCGCAGGCGCCGATGGGCGCGCGCGAGCTGGGACTTGGAGAAGCTCGCCGTGCGGCCGAACGCCTGCGCGATCTCCTCGTGCGAATAGCCCTCCACCTCGAAGAGCCAGACGATGGCGCGCGCCGTCGGCGACAGCCTGGCAAGCGCCCGCTCGACATCGAGACTCTCGGCGGAGGGCGTGGCCGCGGCAAGGGGCGCGGCGGGCCCATCGTCCCACCACGCGCCGAGATCGAGGCGTGCCCGGTGCCAGGGCGAGCGCAGATACATGAGACAGCGCGATATCGCAATCCGCCGCACCCAGGCGCCGAGCGGCGCCTCGCCGCGGAACGTGTCGAGCCGCTCGAACACCGTCATCAGGGTCTCCTGGAACAAATCCTCCGCCACTGCCCGGCTTCCAACCATCCGGTAGATCAGCCCGTAGGTCGCCGGCGCAAGCGCCGCATAGAGGCGGGACCGCGCCGTCTCATCGCCACTTCGCGCGCTCGCGATCAGCTCCCCCGCCACCCGGATTTCGACAAGCTTGCTCACCACGACCAAAGATGCGGCAGCCGCCCGGGAGGTCGCAGGCGCCGGCGAGCCGTACCGCAAATCGCTATAATCGCCGTACTGCAAGCGCATTGCCCGAGTGGCGGAATTGGTAGACGCAGCGGACTCAAAATCCGCCGCCCTCAAAAGCGTGTCGGTTCGACTCCGACCTCGGGCACCACGGCGGCATCCGCTACCCTGCGCTGTCGTCGATCCCGCGCAGCCTCACTGCAGCGGTAACGCCGCCATCTGCTGCTCGAGCCGGACCGTGAGCGCCCGATAGATGGCGTTCTGGGCCAGCGCCAGGGTGTACTTCGGGTCCACCACGATCTCGCCCGGCCAGTATCCGGGAACCGAGGTCGACAGCTCGGTCAGGCGCTGCGCCGCCTCGTCCTTGCGATCGGTCCACGCCATGATCTCCGTGCTCCAGACGTAGGCATTCATCTGATCGGAGACATCGGGCTTCGCGCGCGTGAGGGCGACGGCCTCGGCGGCGCTGCGGTTGGCCGCCGCGCCGTCCCCCATGAACAGCTGCGCATCCGCCCGCAGCAGGTCGCGGAACCAGCGGTTCCACGGGGTCTCGGGGGTGCGGTCGAGGTAGGCTTCGATCCGCGCGCCGTCGCGCTGCGCCTCGGCGGCGTTGCCGAGGATCATGTCCTGCCATCCGCGTGCCTCGGCAACGGGCATGAGGCCCACGCGGTACAGCGGCCACATGTAATAGACGCAGCGCCAATCGTCGGCGGGCGACGCGTCGATGAGCGCCACCAGCTCGCGGTAGCGATGCTGCTGGGGCAAGTAGCTTCTCGCCCCGGCGAAGTTGGACTGCATTTCCTCCGCAGTGCGCCAGCGCGTGAAGTTGAAGCGCTGGTTGATGCCGGTATGCCAGGGCCCGAACTGTCCGCCGGCATAGGCCAGAACCTTCCGGCGCTCGTAGACATAGAAGGCCGCGCCGAGATCGTGCGCGCTCAGCGCATCGATGAGGTGCAGCGCCTCCTGGTACTGGTGCAGCTCCATCAGCATGTAGATCCACCAGTCCTGCGCCGATTGGTTCTTCGGGTCGAGGTCCGCGAGTCGGGCGCTGAGCGCGGTGGCCTCGCGGTAGCGCCCCATGGCGAACAGCAGATCATCCTTCCAGTTGAGCAGCTCCGGATCGGCGAGCCCCGCGGCCTCGGCCTGCTCGAACAGTTGCAGCGCGCGCCCGTAATCCAGGGTAGCGTAGGCCATGACGCCGGCGTACTCGGTGACCACCGGGTCGGAAGGCGCGAGGCGCTGCGCGGCTGCGAGATCCGCCTGCGCCGGCGGCAGCACCGCATCGGGCTGCAGATAGTTGTTCCGGAACTGCTGCAGCCGCAGCGACATCCGCTCCAGGTAGGCGCGCGCGAACTGCGGATCCGCGCCGATGGCCTGATCGAGCAGCTGCCGCGCCTGCTCCAGTCCCGGCTCCGAGCCCGCGGCGAGCGCGTTGCTCTCGAGCGCCCGTGCCTTGAG
>JASHYG010000382.1 GCA_030043215.1 Gammaproteobacteria bacterium | reverse complement strand
CAGAATCGCCTCGATCGCCTCCGGAATGCCGTGGCCGCGGATGCGCTCCGACCCGTAGCGCGCCATGAGGCCGACCACGAAGCAGCCCGCGACCGGGATCAGCACCGTCGCGAGACCGAACGGACTGCCGCTCGGGACGACGTGCGCTGCGCTCAGGCGGCCATAGTAGGCGAGATTGGTGACGACATAGATGAGGTGCAGCAGGATCCACGCCGCTGCCGCGCCTCCCGTGCCCACGACGAAGGCCATCGCAGAGAGCACGAGCAACCGCCTGTCGGCGGTGAAGTCCCTGAGCGGCTGGCCGGGGGGGTGTGCCGCGTGACGGTCCGGGCGGCCCGACTCAGGCTGCACGAGAGAGGGAGAAAGCACTGTCTTCGACATGGGCTCACTTGGGAATCAAGGGGGGTATAGCGTGCCATGAGCGGCGCGCGTGTTATATCGTAACACGATATTCTGTGAGGCAATTCATTGGACCGCCAGGCATCATGACCCCGACCCCCCCAAAGAGCGCCGCCCCCCTCTCCAAGGCGGACTACGAGCTGCTCGCCGAGATCCGCTACGTTCTGCGGCGTTTCGGCACCTTCAGCAAGGAAGCCGCCCGCAGGGCGGCCCTCACCCCCCACCATCACCAGGCGCTGCTCGCCATCAAGGGCTACCCCGGCAAGGAGAGCTTGACCGTGGGCGAGCTCGCCGAGCGGCTCGGTGTGCGGCATCACAGCGTCGTCGGACTGGTCGATCGCCTGGCATCGAAGGGCTTGGTGCGGCGCTCCACGGGGCGCGAGGACCGCCGCCGGGTCCTCATCGAGCTCACGCCCAAGGCCGAAGCCTTGCTGCGCGACCTGTCGCTCGCCCATCGCGACGAGCTCAAGCGGCTCGCGCCGCTCCTCGGGCCCCTCCTCGCTCAGCTGCAGGCCACTTGAAAGTGCACGCGGGCGGTGCGGGCAGCGCGCCCGGCGGCCCACCAGAGCAACCCGCACACCGCGATGGCCACCGGCACGATCAGTGTCGCGACGCCCAAGGACGTGCGGTCGGAGATCGCTCCGATCATCGGCGGTGAAATCACGTCGCCGAGCAAGTGGATCATCAGCACGCTGAGCGCCACCGCGGACGCGCGCTCTCGCGGTGCGACCAGATTGACGATCGCCGAGTTGAGCGGGCCGGTCGACATGAAGAGCAGCAGCTCCGCGGCGACGATCGCCGAATAGTAAAGAGCCGGCTCGTGCGCCACGAGCGCCACGACGGCGAACGGCACGGCAACGAGCGCGGTGACCGCGGAGAGCCAGAAGTAGGCCTCGCGCGAGAACTTGAGCCAGTAGTCCCCGAGCCATCCTCCGGCGAACGTCCCGATGAACCCCGTCGCGACGACGATCGCGCCGAACCCCGTCGTGGCCTGCTGGCCCGGGATGTCCCGCACGCGCTCGAGAAAAGTCGGCATCCAGAAGGCGAGACCGCCCACCGCAAAGGTATACGCGGCATACCCGAGCACGGTGAGCCGGTACGCCGGGCGCTCGAGGAGTCGCCAGTAGACCAAGATGAAGCCCGGCTCGTCGCCGCTCGCGGCGACCGGCTCCTCTTCCTGAACGCCCCGCGGCGGATCCGGCAAACGGAGCGACCAGGCAGCGAGCGCGAGGCCGGGCACGCCTGCGACGAAGAAAGCGGCCCGCCAGTCGTACCAATGAGCGACGAGGCCGCCGACGATGTAGCCGAGCGCCGAGCCCACCGGGATCGCCATGTAGAAGATGGCAAACACCCGGCCCCGGCTCCTCAGCGGGAAGTAATCCGCGAGCAGTGCGGGCGCGATGGTGCCGTACGCCGCCTCGCCGATTCCGACGAGGGCCCGGCCGGCGAGCAGCTGCAGGTAGTTGCGTGCGATCCCGGAGAGGCCCGTCGCGAGGCTCCAGAGAAACACGCCGACCGCCATCGTCCGGGTGCGCGAGATGCGGTCGCCCAGGACACCGAAGAGCGGTGCGGTGAGCATGTAGACGACGAGAAAGCCCGTCATCAGCGCGCCGGCCCGGAAATCCGTGAGGCCCATGTGCGCCTTCTGGAGATCCGGCACGATCGCGGAGACCACGTACCGGTCGAGATAGTTGAGCAGATTGAGGACCGTGAGCGCAGCGAGCCCGCCCACCGCGAGTCGCCGGGCGGGCTCGGAGCGCCGAGCGGCATCGGGCGCTGCGGAGACGGTCGGCATAGGACGCGGGCACCTCGAATGCGGGGCTCTAGTGTAGCGGGCTCTGAACCGCGATCGGAACTTTGAAGCTAAACTCGCAGTTTTTGTGGAGTACCGACCCCACGGCCCCTATTCCTCATCCGCCGGCAAGCCCTGGGGTCCTCCCGGTGGTGGGCACCCTGGGCGTGACTTTCGCCGTCGATTGGAATCGGATCGCCGACGTCGTGCGCCCGACGTCTCGCCGTATTTGAGATCTCACACCTCGGCGCCGCAGTGCTCCGCTACGCCTTCCCGTCGTATATAGACTTCAGTACAATCCGCCGCCCTATTTCAAAGACAGAGTCGATCCGCTCACTGTCTGATTGTCGAAGCCCGAGCGCGCGCATGTCCGCAGAATTACAAATTTCCATTCCGAAAGCCGCCGTCTGGCTGCTGCGGCTCGCCATCAATCCCGCTCTGTCGCGCAGCTTGCAGAACGATCCGATGGCCTTCGCCGCCTGGTACGCCGCGGTCGGGCGCGTCCTTCACTGGCCCGAGCCGGTCGTGCGCATACAGGAGGGCGAGCGCGCCAAGCGCCTGTCGCTCGATCGGATG
>JASHYG010000381.1 GCA_030043215.1 Gammaproteobacteria bacterium | reverse complement strand
CGGCGATGTGCGGTCCGGATGCGAGGTGATGGCGAGGATCGCGCCCTTGCCGAGCAGCCCCCAGCGCATGCTCTCGGAGGGGCCGAGCACGATGCGGCGGAAGTAGCTCCCCTCAACGCCGGGGATGCCGTAGAACATCGCGAGGCGGTCGTTGACGAACGTATAGTTCGCGGTGAGCAGATCGACGACGCTGCGATCCTCATCGAGGATGCTCTTGAAGAAGAGCTCGACCTCCTGCCTGAACGCCTGTCGCAGGTTGTCGTCGAAATCCGGATACAGGCCGACGACCGGATCGAACGAGGTGAGCGCGCGCAACCCGAGCCACTCGTCGGCGAAGTTGGTGGTGAGCGCCGAGGCGCGGGGATCGGCGAGCATGCGCCTCACTTGAGCGCGCAGAACCCGGTCGCGGTGCAGATCGCCCTTCTGCGCAAGATCGAGCAGCTCGTCGTCCGGGATGCTGCTCCAGAGAAAGAACGACAGCCTCGATGCGAGGTCGAGATCGCTCACGCGGTAGGGCGTGCCGGGCGCCAAGCCGGACGGCGCCGCCTCCACGCGGAAGATGAATTTCGGATCGGCGAGCGCTCGCTCCACGAGCGCCTCGACGCCCGTATCGAACGAGCCGCCGCTGCGGCCGAGCGCGTAGAACTTCATGAGCGTATCGATGTCCTGCGCCGTGTCGTAGCCGCGGTAGGCGCGGCGCGCGAGCGTCACGGCGATCGCGTGTGCGCAGGCCTGCTCCTCGCTCGGCTGCTTCGGGCGGCAGGTGAAGATCCGCGCGCGGCTCGGAGAGCTCTTGGCCTCGGACGCGTCCGTCGGTCCGTCGATCCTCACGCGGCCGATGTGGGGATAGAACGTGAAGCCCGGGATCCCGCCCGTCTCGATCGTGCTGCGAGCGAACGCATGGTTCATGTCGAGCCCGGGCGCGTAGTTCGTCGCGAGGAACGTGACTCCGATCCGGTGCGGCCCCGCGGTCACCGGCAACCTCACGTCGATCGTCCGCAGCTGGCCGGCCTGCGGATCAGGCTGCTGATCGTCGGCCGGGTCCTCGAACAACCGGGTGACGTGCAGCGCCTTGTCCCAGTCCACCTGAGCCACTCGCTTGCCATCGAGATAGAACAGGAGCTGCTCCCCGTGAATATCGCCGAACGGACGGAAGTTACCCATGTTTCCGAGATTCACGGCGAACACCTTGAGGGTGTAGGTGCCGTCGGCCGGGAAGGTGTGTTGGATGAGCAGGCCCCCTCGAGTACCGAAGGGCAGTCCCTCGACGTGATAGTTCTGCGTGGCGTCGGGCGCGACGGCATACGTCACCTGGGTGGGCTCCGTCGCCGTGCCGAGCGCCGTGCGGCTGATCCGCTCGGCCGCGGATAGATAGGCCTCGAGCAGCACAGGCGAGAGCGTCAAGGTCCCGGCCTGATCGTCGAAGCCGCGGCTCGAATCGTCGGACGGCAGGAATTTCGACGCGTCCACGTCGAGCGCCAGCAAGTCGCGCACCGCATTCTGGTACTCGACACGGTTCAGGCGGTGCAGCCTCGGCATCGCGAGGCTCGGCTTCTCGTGGCTGTCGACCTCGCCCTCGAGGTTGGTTGCGAAGGCTTGCACGATCGCCGGATCGGGGCGCGGCTTGCCCGCCGGCGGCATCATGCCGGCGCGCAGCTTGCGCAGCATGCGCTCCGTCAGCGCTGCATCGTCCTGTGCCTTGCCGGGGTTGAAGGTCTCGAATTCGATGCCGCCCGCGTAGTCAACGAAGTTGTGACAGACGCGGCAGTACTGATCGAGCAGATGCTGCTCTGCAGCAACCGAGAGGTGATCGCCGGCAAAGGCCAAGCCGGGCGCGATCCAAGCACCGATGCAAGTGGCCGCGGTCGCGAGCCAAGCGAGGCCCGTCGACGCGTGCGCTTTTTCTCCCAGCGAATGCCCCAACTGCACACCTCTCGAAGCTCGCGGGCGTGACATGACGCGAGCCTCAGATGGCCTCAAGCGGGCCCCCGAACGCGGTCGCCGAAGGCGGCCGACGCTCTCTAACTTCCTCGCCGTCGAGGTCGTCGGGAGAGTACAACAGATGGTCTGGGGAAGCCATTCTCAGGCGGCCAAATGACCTGTAGGATCACAGGCAGGAATCGCGGCGTTCGCGCAGCTCAAATAATCCGCAGAGGGGGCTCAATGTCCGGTTGCAACTCGAGCCACGGCATACGTTGCCGGGGCCTCGGTGTCTCGGTGGCCGTCGGCGTGCTCGCCGCGGCCGCCGCGAGCGCCTTCGGGGCCGATCAGCAGGCACCGCCGGCGACTCAGACCAGCACCGGCCCGCAGGCGCCTGCAACCCAGAGCCCCGGTCCCGCCCCGCGGGGTGCTCCCGGCGCGGCGAGCCGTCCGTTCCGGCCCAGGACATTGTTCAATAGCGGCGACCCCACCCTCGCGCTCACGCCTCCGTTGCTCGGCGGACGCGCTGCGCCGCCGGGCTCCGCCCCGCCTAACCCGGATCCGCGCGATTTCGAGGGGGTCTGGTGGCTGCAAGGCTACGAGTACCTGCTCGGGCCGGCGCCCGGCATTCCGCCGCCGCTCAAGCCGAAATACATGAAGCTCCTCGAGGAGCGCATCCGCGCCAAGAACCGCGGCACTCCGGAGGCCGACACCGAGACCCAGTGCCTCTCGCACGGCATGCCGCGGCTGATGGAAAGTCCGTATCCGATCGAGATCGTGCAGACCCCGGAGCGCATCACCATCCTGCACGAGGTCGCCCACGAAGTCCGGCGCATCTGGCTCAACCGGCCGCACCCCAAGCACCCGCGCATCACCTTCCTCGGCGATTCGGTCGGGCACTGGGAAGGTGACACGCTCGTGGTGGACACGATCGCTCTCGATGACCGCCCATTCATCGACGATGAGGGCAGCTCGCACTCGACGAAGCTGCACCTCGTCGAGCGCTACACGAAGATCGACGGCGGCGCGAAGCTCCAGCTCATCATGACGGTCGAGGATCCCGTGACGCTCGAGCATCCGTACAGCTACCAGCGAATCTACATGTGGCGACCCGACGTGCGGCCGCAGGAGTACATCTGCGAGGAGAACAATCGCAACGCGCCGGTGAACGGCATCACGGTGGCGAAATGAGCGGCGGCAGCGTCGTTCGCGCCGGGCTCGCGCGGCTGGGAAGCTTGCGCGTCGGAATCCTCGTCACGGCGCTCGGGGCCGGCATCGGAGCCGCGCACGCCGCCCCGCCCGATTTTTCGGGCGTCTGGTTCGTCGTCCACCCGCCCCATGCGTTGACGACCGTCGAAGGAACAACACCCCCGCTCACCCCGGACGCGCGCGTGATCTACGAGCAGCACCTGGCCGCCGCGGCTCGCGGCGATCGCTCGTTCGACGGCATGACGCGCTGCCTGCCTCCGGGACTGCCGCGGCTGATGCTCGTCAACGAGCCGTTCGAGATCCTGCAGCACCCGAAGGTGATCTACTTCATCTTCCAGCTCAATCGCCTCCCGCGCCGCGCCTACGTGGACGAGCAGCTGCCGACGGATCCCGATCCTCTCTGGCTCGGCTACTCCGTCGCGCACTGGGACGGCGATGCGCTCGTGATCGACTCCACGGGATTCAACGACCTGACGCTGCTCGATGATGCCGGGCTGCCGCACTCGGAGTCGCTGCGCCTCACCGAGCGATATGAGCTGAGCGGCGACGGCAAGCACATGCATGCCCTGTTCACGATCGACGACCCGAAGTCGTACACGCGGCCGTGGACCGTCAAAGCGGAGTACGTGAAGCGGCCGGGCTACGAGATTCCCGAGGAATTCTGCATGGACAAACTGCGGAACAAGCGGCGGGCGGGGAACCCGTGAGACCGCCGGCTCCGCGGCCACGGCATCCTGGGTGGATCCCAGGTTCGTTTGACAACTGTGACAGGCGCTACCAATATCCAAGCTAGAACGTCAGGGGGATAATTCCATGAAGAGAATCAGCGGCTTCCTGCTCGCGCTGCTGCTGGCCACGGTGCCGGCATTTGCGGCTGACGTCGATGGGAACTGGACAGGCTCCATCGATACGCCAAACGGCTCGGTGATGGTGAGCTACACCTTCAAGGCCGCGGGCAACACACTCACGGGCTCCACGACGGGACCGGACGGGTCGGTCACCCCGATCAAGGACGGCAAGATCGATGGAACGAAGATCTCCTTCTCCATCGACCTGAATTTCAACGGCAACACCACGACGCTCATGTACACCGGGACGGTCTCACCCGGACAGATCGTCCTGTCGAGCAGCTTCAATGGCCAGGCGATGAGCTTCACGGTCAAGAAGACGGGCTAAAAGGCGGCAGCTGCGGCCGCCCGAGCAGCAAGTCCGCAGCACGCTCGGCGACCATGACGACGGGAGCGTTGGTGTTGCCGCCGACGATGCTGGGAAACACCGACGCGTCCACCACCCGCAGTGCCTCGACGCCGCGGACCCGGAGGGCAGAGTCCACCACCGATCGTGGGTCCGTGCCGCTCATGTAGCAGGTTCCGACCGGGTGGTGCACGGTGCTCGAGGCCCTGCGAACGTAATCCGCGATCGCCTGGTCGTCCTGAGCCGCAGGTCCGGGCTGCACCTCGCGTGCGCGGTAGCGCGCGAAGGCGGCGCTCTGCGCCAGCTGCCGCCCGAGCTTGATTCCGCGCACGAGGGGCGCCACGTCGGCCGGATCGCCGAGCAGATTGGGATCGATGTCCGGATGCGCGGCAGGATTTGGACTCGCGAGCCGAATGCGCCCGCGGCTCCTGGGATAGAGATTGACGGCGCTGAAGGCGAAGCCGTGCCCCAGGGGAAACGGAAACGTCGAGCGGTTGCGCCGCGCGGTCTGGAAGACGATCTGGATGTCGGGGCGGCTGAGCCCACCCGCCGTGCGCAAGAACGCGGTGCTCTCGAAGACATTGCTTGCGAGCGGCCCCTTGCGGCCGACGGCGTACTGGAGCAGGTTCCACGCCCCGCGCGGCAGCGTCCGCACCGAGATGCCATAGGACTCGGTATTGCGCATCTCCATGAGCACCGCGACGGCCAGATGATCGTGCAGACGGGTGCCGACGGCCGGAAGGTCGTGTACGACCTCGATACCCAGCTGTCGCAGGTGCGCGCCTTCTCCGACGCCGGAGAGCATGAGGATCTGCGGAGAGTTGATCGCCCCGCCGCTCACGACAATTTCCGCTCTGGCGGTCAGGCGCTTGCTTCCACCGCCCTGCCGGACATCGACGCCGACCGCGCGGCGACTCTCGAACACGACTCGCTCGACCAGCGCGTCCGTCAAGATGGCCAGGTTCGCGCGCGTGCTCGCCGGCCGCAGGTAGGCCGTCGCCGTGGAGACACGGCGGCCGTCGAGGATCGTTCCCTGCCGCAGGCCGTAGCCTTCCGGATTCGGCCCGGTGAAATCCTCGCAGCGCGGGTAGCCCAGCGATTCCATGGCCGCGAGGAATGCGGCCGTCATCGGGTTCGGCGGGTTGACGAACTGCACGTTCATCGGGCCGTCCATGCCGTGGTACGGCGAGCCCTTGTAGAACGGATTGCGCTCGGAGCGCAGGAAGTACGGCAGCACCTCCCGGTAGCTCCAGCCGGGATTGCCTGCGGCGGCCCAATCGTCGTAGTCGCCG
>JASHYG010000380.1 GCA_030043215.1 Gammaproteobacteria bacterium | reverse complement strand
GACGACAGCCGCCGTCCTCGAAATCCCGCTCTCCGCCCGCCCCGCGCGGCCGTCGAACGATAGCCCGACGGCGATGAGCGCGAGGCCGAGCAGGCAAAGACCGGCGGCGGCACCGGCACGCGAGTTCACCTCCAGCTCGAGGAGCGACCCGTCGAGCACGCCCGAGAGATCCCCCGCCAAGCGTCCCGCCTGCAATGCGAGATGGCCGACGACGCACACGGCCCCGGCAATCGCCGCGGTGCGCCCGAGCCGGCGAGTCGCGCGTCGTGAGCCGGAGAGGTCGCGCCCCTGCAGCGCGGCGAAGAGCGCCGCCCCGGCAGCCTGCAGCACGAGAATCAGGCTCAGCACGCGCAGCAGGACGGACAGAACGTCCGGGAGGCCGAGCATTCGAGTCGAGGCCGCAGCCGCGGATTACCGCGGGGACGGGCCGCCTACGCCGCCCGGCGGCGCGCCCGGTAGCGCACCCGGCGCCTGCACGGTGAACCAGATCTGTCCGGGCACGACGTGGCCGTCCGCGCTCAGCGCGCGCCAGCTCACGACGTAGCGGCCGGGTGCCAGCGCGGGCATGCGAAGGGTGGTCTGCACTGCGGTCCTTGACGGCAGCGGACGCAAATTCTGCCGGGCCGCGTCGTTCCTGGCGATCCAGGCCGCGGTGAGCCGCGCGGCCTCGGAGAACCGCAGCACGACCTGCGACGGCGGCGCGGTGACGGCGCTGCCGTTGGCCGGAATGGACTCCCGCAGGTGCGCATGAGCGTGTGCAACGGTCATCGACGCGAGCAGGACCAGGGCCGAGAGGGCTGGGAGGGGTCTCATATCCGATCTCCTCGAAGGGGTCAGGTGGCGGCGAGCCGGCGCAGATCCTGTGCGATCTTCGCGGCGCCGTCGCTCTCGCTCCCGAGCAGCCGGGCGCGGCCGGTGCCATCGAAGACGAAGATGGCGCTGCTGTGATCCACGGCGTACTCCCCGTTGCGGTCGGGCGGCTCGAGATGGAAGGCCACGCGGTAGCGCTTGCTGAGCGCCGTGAGCTCGTCGCCGTCCCCCCGCAGGCCGACGAACTGCGGACCGAAGAAGCCGACGTAGCTCCTCAGCACGGCCGCCGTGTCGCGCTTCGGATCGACAGTGACGAAGAGCACCCGTATCTCCGCGGCCTGCGGACCGAGACCTCGTATCGCCGCGGCCAGTGTCGCGAGCGTCGTGGGACAGGCGTCCGGACAGTGCGTATAGCCGAAGTACAGCATGACGACTTTGCCGCGGTAGTCGGCCGCGGTGACGGCCCGGTTATCCTGGTTCGTGAGCTGGAATTCAAGCGACGGCAACAAACCGGTCACATTCTGCAGCGCAAATGGCGGCCCGGCGGATCCGCAGCCCGCGAGTCCGAGGCAGAGGCCGAGCAGTCCGAGGACACCTCGTCGAGAATGAGCCATCACAACCCTCGATTGGCGGCCTGCGGCGTGAGCCGACTCGGCGCGGGCGCCCGCCTCGAAGCGGGCCCGGCCTCCTCGCTCAGCAGGCGGCGGAGAATCACGAGCATGGCGATGCCCGACATCATCGCGGCCGGGATCCAGGTGAGCAATCCCCCGACCTGCTGATCGGTGAGGGGGCTGATGGCCCATGCGCGGCCGCAGATGGCGTAGACGTCGAAGAGAGTGGTGCCGTGGAGGGCGATGTAGGCTCCGAGGAAAATCTGCGGCAGCGCGACCAGGCAAACGACCAGGATACGCAGCGGATAGCCGATCGCGGCGGAGCCCTGATCGCTTCGGGGCGCCAGCATCAGCCACCAGAACAGGATACCATCGACCGCCATGCCCCAGTTCATGGCGCGATAGCGGTCAACATCGAGCATCGCACCGAAGTGGACCGACGGAGTCAACCAGAAAAAGATGAGACCGACGAACAGCAGCGGCGCAACGATCGGATTTTGGACGCAATGGAAAAGCCACCGTGCGCACCGGAGCAGGCCGGCCAGGGGCCGTCCCTCGCCGAGCAGCCCCCTTGCGCGCTCACGCCACGCTGCCGGCACTCCGGCTTTCATCACGTGACCCGGCGACGCGAGGACCAGCAGCAACGCGGCAACGTGGTGCAGTACGAGATGCTGCAGCCGGTGTATCCAGAACATATGCTGCGCGAGGTAGTCGTAGTAGGTCTGCAGCACGCCGTAGTCGAGCGCGAGCCCCAAGAAGAACGAGAGCGGCCTCCAGAAGCCCGTCTGCCTCCCGCTCGCGTGGAACGCCCTGAGGCCGCGCGCGTAGACCACTGCCGACACGAGACACGTCAGCAGGACCGTGGGAGAGAAATCCCACGGCAGGACGTAGAGAAGGACGGAACGCATCGGCGGACTACGCGGCCTCAGCCAGAGTCACTGTCACCTAGGGCCGCGTGCGCGGGCGGTTGGTTCCCGTGAAAGCTCGCGCATTCATCGGCGCCGCCTTGCTCGTGCTGCTCGTCGCCGGCGCCTTCTTGCTGCCGGTGGAGCACTGGCTGCGCGCCGCGCTTCGCTGGACCACGACGCATCGGGACTCCGCGGCGATTCCCTTCTTCCTGCTGTACGTCGCTGCGATCGTATGCCTGCTGCCCGAGTTCGTGCTGACACTCGCCGGCGGCGCCATCTTCGGCCTCGCGCACGGAATGGTCCTCGTGTCCCTCGCGAGCATCACGGGAGCCACCGCCGCCTTCTTCGTCGGCCGGACGCTGGCACGAGAGTGGGTGTGCCGCCGCATCGAGGGCTGGCCGAGATTCCGCGCGCTCGACCGCGCGCTCGGTGCTCGCGGCTTCTGGGTCGTGCTGCTGACGAGGCTGTCGCCGGCGTTTCCCTACAATCTGCTGAATTACGGCTACAGCATCACCGCCGTCCGCGCGAGCGACTACATCATCGGATCGTTGATCGGAATGTTGCCGGGGACGGTGCTGTACGTGTACGCCGGCTCCGCCGCGGCGGGGCTCTCGCAGGTGCTCGCCGGCAAGGTCCACGTCGGAGGCCCGGAGCATGTCTTGCTCTGGGCAGGGCTCGCAGGGACCGTTGCGATCACGCTCCTCATCGCACACATCGCACATCGCGCACTGCGCCGCGAGCTCGCGAGCACCAAGTAAGCGCCGGGGCAGCGACCACGTCGCCGGGTCCGCGCGCGCGGCGCTTCGGGGCGCGCACGTGCAGCGCTTTGGACAGCGTGGCAACATTG
Organism: Gammaproteobacteria bacterium; assembly: GCA_030043215.1. Classification (GTDB taxonomy): domain Bacteria; phylum Pseudomonadota; class Gammaproteobacteria; order Steroidobacterales; family Steroidobacteraceae; genus JASHUC01. The sequence goes on along the minus strand of JASHYG010000380.1, from coordinate 4,223 downwards.
TCATTCTTGCGTACATTGCGCAACATGCAGTAGCGTACGCGGCCAACTTTGACCGGCGAGAGCACCATGTGCCAGGGAGGGCTGCTTGCGAGGGCAATCCTATGAAAACACTGGGCACCATCAGTCTGTTGCTGGCTTTCTTTCTCATCGCCTGCAGCTCGACCGAGGCCGACTGGCAAAAGGCGACTTCGGCCAACACGGTCGCCGCGTACCAGGACTTTCTAAAGGAGCATCCGAACGGGCCGAACGCCGATGAGGCGCGCTCGAAGATCCACATGCTGCAGGATGATCAGGCGTGGATGAATGCGATGGGCGCCAACACCGAGTCGGGCTTCCAGCAGTACGTGAAAGCACAGCCCGCGGGCTCGCACGTGTCGGAGGCTCAGGACAAGATCACGGGCTTCGAGCGTGCGGCCGCCTGGCAGACGGCGTCCGCGGACGGGTCCGCGGCCGCATTGCAAGCGTTCCTCGAGAAGTATCCGGCGGGCCCGGAATCGGACCAAGCGAAAGCCGAGCTGCAGAAGCTCAACAGTCAGTATCGCGTGCAGCTCGCGGGCACGTACCGCAGCGATCGGCAGGCAGAGCGCGCGAGCGCACGGCTGAAGGCCCGATTCGGCAAGCTGCTGCACGATGTGGTCGTCGCTCCGCCCGCGGGCTCATCGAAGGTGAGGCACCTGCAATCGGCGCCGATGAGCGAGGATGAGGCGAACGCGGCTTGCGCGAAACTCAAGAAGGCGCGCCAGCACTGCGAGGTCGTCAAGAGCTGATTCGGCAGGGCTAGACCGCGGCGGGCCTGGACCGCGGGGGGGACTAGACCGCTGCGAAGCTGCGCGCCGCAGCGGTCCAGATCGGCGCTGCATCGAGCGCTTCCGGCACCTGCTCGGGCTCGGAGACCACCTGCCACATGCTCGAGTGCCGCTCGTCCATGAAGCGCTCCTCGATGGCGCGGGACAGCAGATCGATCAGCGGGTCGAAGAAGGCGCGCGTGTTCACCAGCACGATCGGGTTGAGGTAGAGCCCGAGCCGCTTGAGGCTGATCGTCTCGAGAAGCTCCTCGAGCGTGCCCGAGCCGCCGGGCAGGGCGACCGCCGCCTGGCTCCGCGCGAGCATGAGGTGCTTGCGAGTCCGCATGTCCTCGACGAGCTCGAGCTCCGTGAGCCCCTTGTGGCCCCATTCGAGCTCCGCCATGAACCGAGGCAGGACTCCCACGACCCGGCCGCCCTTGCTGAGCGCGCCGTTGGCGAGAGCGCCCATCGAGCCGGCGGCGCCGCCGCCATAGACGACCCCGAAGCCTTGCTCGGCGAGCGTCGCGCCGAGCCTGTGCGCCGCTTCGCGGTACTCCGGATGGGCCGTCCGGCTCGATGCGCAGTACACGCAGACGGTCCGCCCGATCCGTCCTGGACCGATGCTGGGGTCGGCCGCGCTCATGGTGGACTACATCCTCATCTCGGCATCAGCCTCCCGGAGCGCGCCAGCACTTCGCGGAGGTCGCGAATGGCCGGGAATATCTCGTTGTTCCAGTCCGCGCCCTGCGAGTCGTGGGCCCGCTGCTCGTGCTCCACGATGTCCTTGTCCTCGCGGAAGATGTTCTCGGTGAACCAGGTGACGAAGGGCCACACCGCGTGGATCAGGCCGGGGATCGGCGGCTTCTTCACCGACAGATACCCGAAAGTCCGGTTGCTCCGCTGCTCGCCATCGAGCGGCGTATAGCACAGCCAGACGTCGAGCACCGGGTCCTGGCTCTCGTTGATGTCGCGTCCGATCCAGACCTTGAGGCTCTGGGAGGGGTAGTCGGTGCGTATCCGCATGTGGTCGGAGAACTCCTTCGCCGGCGCCTTGCGCTTGCGCACCAGGTCCACGATGACCCGCTCGCCGACCGACTGCTTCCCTTCGGTGCGGGTGAAGCTGTACTCCACCTGGGCCCAGTGATCGCCGTGCTGCCGTCCGATGCACCGCGCCCTGATCGAGCCCATCTGCTTGCGATGCATGAACTGATGATTCATGTCGAAGAGATTCTCGTGCATGAACGTGTAGTGGCAGGCCACTTCGCGGTTGAGGCGCCGGGTCTTGTAGTCCTTGCGCTGGGACGCCCCGAGCGGTCCGGGCAGCCGGCCCTCCGCGAGGGCAGGGTCGCCCGGAAAGACGAAGATGAGTCCATCGATCTCGCGCGCGGGGTAGCTCCGCACCCCGTTCGGCAGGCTTTCCTTGCCGAGATAGGGCACATCCACGCACCGGCCGGTCCCATCGTAGGTCCAGCCGTGGTAGTGGCATTTGAGCTCGTCGCCGCACACGACGCCGAGGTGCAGGGGCACCTGGCGGTGCGCACAACGATCCTCCAGGGCGAACACCTGCCCCGCTTTGCCCCTGTAGAGCACGATGGGCTGCCCGGCGAAGCGGCGGCCCAGCGTTCGGCCCTGCTTGAGCTCGTCCGACCAGGCGAGGGGATACCAGTAGTCCGGGTGGGCGCCGATGCGGCGCAGATCGAGTCCGTTCGGTGAATTGACTGCACGCAAAGGAGTGGTCATCACGGCTTCTTCCGACATCGGACTCTCCCAAGGCCCCCGGGGCAAGGGTACCGCGTCCCTCACGTCCTCGCTCGCTGATCGCGCTCCTGCAACCCTATAGTCGAGTTCAAGCTCAGGTCTGCGAGTCGGCTGCCGGAGCCTCTCTCCGGGGCTCACTTTCCACTGCGCGGGTTGACGGAGTGGTACAGTAGAGTGAGATGCGGGCGGGCCGCACGCGGAGGATCTGTGGCCAAGCCGAACTATCAGCACGCACGACGGCAGAGGGAGCTCGCGAGAAAGGCGCGCCAGCAGGAGAAGCTGCAGCGTCGCTCCGCTCGCACGAGCACCGCGGCCGACAGCGAGCCGGCGCAGTCGGCCTTGGGCAGTGGCGATCCCACGCGCGATCCGACTCCGGAGAGCGGCGCATGAGGCTTGCCTCACCGGGTGCGGCCGCGGCTGCGGGACGCGAGCGGCGGATCGACCGGCTGCGGCGCGACCGGGCGGCGGCTCAGGCGCTGCGCACCGTCTTCCCCGCCCTCCAGCAGCTGCGGCTCGAGCTCACGTTCGAGGGGGCCTCGGGCGCGCCCGCCTCGCAATCGCACGTTCTGCATCCGCCGGCCCGAGCCTTCTTCGAATTTCCCTGTCCGTACGCCGATTGCGACGGCCTCTTCAATCTCACCAGCGCAGTCAATGCCGCCCTCGCGAGCGCCACCCACCGGGCGGAAGGCGTGTCCGAATGCTTCGGCCTGCGCGCGCGGGATCACGCCTCGAAGCAGCCCTGCCAGCTGCGCCTCCGGTACACCGTCACCGCGACACTCGACGGCGCCGCCTGAGCGGTGTGCCGGAACGAGCCGTAGTACACTCCCCCCACAAGGCGCGGAGGCTCGAAGGTTCGAGCGCTCTTGCTGCCGTCCACGGGGGGCTGAGCGTGGCCAGTACGAGTCTTCGGTATTCCCGCACGTGTGCCGTGGCCGCGTTGTGGATCGTCGGCGCGTGGGCCGCGGGCATGGCCGCGAGCGAAGCGGCCGGCTCCAACGAGACTCCCGCGATGAGCCCGGCCTCCGTCACGACCCAGCGGCTGATCCGGGCCAACTCAGAGCCCGGCGACTGGATGTCGGTCGGCCGCACCTACGACGAGCAGCGCTTCAGTCCGCTCAAGCAAATCGACACGCACAACGTCTCGAGGCTCGGCCTCGCATGGTTCGCGGATTTCGACACGAACCGCAGTCAGGAAGGCACGCCTCTCGAGATCGACGGTGTGCTGTATCTCTCGACCGCGTGGAGCAAGGTCAAGGCCTACGATGCGAGAACCGGCAGGCTCCTCTGGGCCTACGATCCGAAGGTGCCCGGCGAGTTCGCCGGCCGCGGCTGCTGCGATGTCGTGAACCGCGGGATCGCGGCCTGGCACGGCAAGATCTATGTCGGCGCCTACGACGGGCGGCTCATCGCGCTCGACGCCAAGACGGGCAAGGTCGTCTGGTCCGTGCTGACCGTGGATCACGACAAGCCGTACACGATCACCGGTGCGCCGAGCGTCGCGATGGGGCGAGTTCTCATCGGCAATGCCGGAGGCGAATTCGGCATCCGCGGCTATGTCTCGGCCTACGACGCCGAGACGGGCAAGCTCGACTGGCGCTTCTACACGATTCCCGGTAATCCCGCGAAGGGCTTCGAGCAGCCGATCCTCGCGAAGGCCGCACAGACCTGGCACGGCGACTG
>JASHYG010000035.1 GCA_030043215.1 Gammaproteobacteria bacterium | reverse complement strand
TGCGCTCCGTCAGCTCGTGAGCTCGTACGCCAGGCGCTCGAGCCGCGCGCGCAGCGAGCCGTCGATCACCAGATCGCCCGCGCGGACCACCGCTCCGCCGATGAGGCCGGGATCCGTCTCGCAGTGCAATTTCACCTGCCGCTTGAGCCGCCGCGCGAGCGCCTCGCTCAGGCGGCGCCGTTGCGCCTCATCGAGCGGCGTCGCCGAGGTGACCGTCACGTCCGCCACCCCTTCGGCCTCGTCCTTCAGCTCGTCGAGCCTCGTCGAGATCTCCGGAAGATAGACGAGGCGGCCGTTCTCCGCGAGCATGAGCAAGAAGTTGCGCCCCACGTCGCCGAGCTGCGGCCCCGCGATGCCGGTCACCAGCTTGGCGAGCTCCGCCGGCATGACCTGGGGATTATCGAGGAGCCCCGCCACACGCGGATCGCACACGACCTCCGCGGCGACGGCGAGCCCGCGGGACCACTCCTCGAGGCGGCCGCTCGCGCGCGCCTCCTCGAAGGCCGCCTTCGCGTAAGGCCTTGAAACTGTCGTCTTGTCCCCTGTCGTCACGATCGAGCTCTCAGGACTAGTCCGTGCCGCCTCAGATCCGCGCGGCGAGCTTGTCGAGCAGATCGGCGTGCGTCCGCGCGTCGATCTCACGCTCGAGCAGCTTCGAGGCCGTGTCGATCGCGAGCTGCGCCACGTCCTTGCGGAGGCTGTCGCGGGCCCGCGCCGCCTCGAGATCGATCTGCTGCTGCGCCGCAGTGAGGAGCCTCTGCCCCTCGGCCGAGGCGGCGATTTTCGCATGCTCGATCATCTCGCTCGCGCGCCGCTGCGCCTGCTCGACGATCTGATGGGCGCGCTCACGCGCCTCGCGCAACACGACGTCCGACCGCTTCTCCGCCTGCGCGAGCTCCTGCTGGCCCTTCTCGGCGGCGGCGAGTCCCAGCGCGATCTTGCGCGTCCGCTCCTCGACGGCGCCCAGTATGTGCGGCCACACTTTTCGCATCACGAACGCGACGAGCAGGACGAACACGATCATCTGGATGATGAGCGTCAGGTTGATATTCACGCTTGTCTCTCCGGGCTAGCGCCGGGCAGCGCGCGAGGCAGCAACGCCGGAGCCGCGACTCGGCGCCGTCTCAATGGGCCACCGCCCGATAGGCGGACACGAACGGATTCGCGAAGATGAAATACAGCGCGAATGCGACGCCGATGAACGCGAGCGCGTCGAGGAGCGTCGCGACGATGAACATCCTCACGAGCAGCGCGGGGGCGAGCTCGGGCTGTCGCGCCATGCCCTCGAGGAAGCGGCCGCCGAGGATGCCGAAGCCGATGGCGGTGCCGAGTGCGCCCATGCCGAAGATGATTCCGCACGCGAGCACGGTCATGGCTTCAATGTGTGCGATGTTTTCCATTCAACTCTCCTGACAGAAATGTGAAGGTATGCCGGTGAACTGCGCCGCGGTCAGTGATGCTCGGAGGCCTGCGACAGATAGATGATCGTCAGTATCATGAAGATGAAGGCCTGCAGCAGCCCGATGAAGGCGTCGAAGAGCGACCACACCACGCCCACGGCGATCTGCACGACAATCAAGACCCAGCCCGTCGCCGTGGCGAGCGCCGCGGCGCCCATCGTCAGAGTGAGCAGCGCGATGAGGGCGAAGACCATCTCCCCGGCGAACATGTTGCCGTATAGCCGCAGCGCGAGCGACAGAGGGCGTGCGAGGAAGCTCGGGAGCTCCATGATGAGGTTGATCGGCACGCACAGTGCCTGCAGCACCACGTTCCGGCTCGCGAACGGACGCAGCGCGAACTCGCCGACGAAGCCGCCGAGCCCCTTGATCTTCACGCTGTAATAGAGGACTAGGGCGAATACCGTGAGCGAGAGGCCGAAGACGACGTTGAGGTCCGTGCTCGGGACGATCCTCAAGTGCCCGAGCCCCGCCCCGCGCGCCGCATTCGGCAGCAGGTCGATGGGGATCAGGTCCATCAGATTGAAGAGCAGCACCCAGCAGAAGATGGTGAGCGAGAGAGGCGCGATGAGCCGGCTCTTCCCGCTGAAGGTCTCCTTCACCTGCGAATCGACCCATTCGACGACCCACTCGACGAATCCCTGAAGGCGCCCGGGAACGCCCGCGGTCGCCTTGCGCGCGACGGCGTAGAACAGGCCACCGAACACCACTGCTAGCAGAATCGAGAAGAACACGCTGTCGTAGTTGACGACCGAGAAATCGAGGACGCCGCGGGGAGCCTCGTTCGTGAGGTAAGTGATGTGATGAACGATGTACTCGGTCGGACTCGAAGCCTCTGCAGCACGTGCGAGAAACATGGGCATCTACCGCATCTCTTTCACGGCGCGGCGCCCGCGCCCCAACCTCTCGAGACCCTGCTGCGGCCGCATCCCTCGGAACGCCGGCAGGAAGCCCGCGAGCACGATCCAGTACACCAGAAACGTCGCCCCGTACGCGCCGAGCAGCGCGCCCGGCGAGGGCTTGAGCCACCACAGGACCGCTGAGAACAGCGCGACGACCAGCACGAGCTTCGCGAGCTCGCCCGTGTAGAACGCGACGAGCATCCGCTCCGCCCTCCCCGAGGCCCAGCTTCCAAAGGCAAGCAGCACCATGGCCAAGCTGGTCAGGGTGCCGATCCCGCCGCCGAGAAGCGCCGAGACCGCGGCCCTGCCGCCGGCGAAGGATACGCACGCGAGCGCGACAGCCAGTGTGACCGCCGCCTGTCCGAGGACAACCGCGAACGCCAGCTGCCGCGCACTCGCCAGCTCGATGGTGTGCGCCATCGGCTTCGAATCTCCTGCGAATTTAAGTGACACGCCGGGTCCGCCCCTATCCTCCACGCTCCGGTGTGTCACTCAATGACGTGGAGGATCATCGCCTTGCCGCGCTTCAGGAAGAGACTCGCGTCGCGCTCCCGAGGAGAATGGGAACAGGCTCGGCTTTTACTTTATCTTCCGGCCACTTACGCGAGGCCAGGCGACAAAGTCGCGGAATTATAGAGAGGCTCGTCGGAAAAGGCTACCAGCCCCGCGCGACGCGACCCGCTGGGGGGCGGTGCGGCGGCGGCGCCGTCACTGGATGTGCGCGAGAATGCCGTCGAGCTCGTCGAGACTGTTGTAGTCGACGACGAGCCTTCCCTTGCCGGAAGTCGAGTGGCGAATCGCGACCTTCGCTCCGAGCCGCTCCCCGATCTCCCGCTCGAGGCGCTGCACGTCGGGGTCGGTCGCGGCCTCGTCGGATGCCTTCGCCGGCTGCGCGGGCGCGAGCATCTTGCGCACGATGGCCTCGGTCTCCCGAACGGAGATGTGCTTGCGGGCCACGAACGCGCCGACCTCCACCTGCTGCCGCCGCCCCGGCAGCGCGAGGAGCGCCCGGGCGTGGCCCATCTCGAGCTCGCGCCTCTCCACGAGCTCCGCGATCTCCGGGGCCAGATCGAGGAGCCGGAGCAGATTGCTCACGGCCGCGCGCGAGCGCCCCACGGCGTCGGAGGCCTCCTGATGGGTCATCTTGAATTCCCGGATGAAGCGGTCGAGCGCCCGCGCCTCCTCCAGGGCGTTCAGGTTCTCCCGCTGGATGTTCTCGATCAGCGCGACGGCGATCGCCGTCTCGTCGGGGATGCGCCGGATGACCGCCGGAATCTCGGTGAGACCGGCCATTTGTGCAGCGCGCCAGCGACGCTCG
>JASHYG010000379.1 GCA_030043215.1 Gammaproteobacteria bacterium | reverse complement strand
CGGCATCGGCGCGCTGCTTGCGCTCGCGTGGACCGGCAGCGGCCTCGACGTGATCGGCATCATCGGCATCGTGCTCCTGATCGGCATCGTCAAGAAGAATGGGATCATGATCGTGGACTTTGCGCTCGAGGCCGAGCGCCATCACGGCAAGTCGCCCGAGGAGGCGATCTTCGAGGCCTCGCTGCTGCGTTTCCGGCCGATCCTGATGACCACGCCCGCGGCGATGCTCGGCGCCTTGCCGCTGCTCGCCGGCACCGGCACGGGCTCGGAGCTGCGCCGGCCGCTCGGCCTCGCCATCATCGGGGGCCTCGCCGTGAGCCAGGTGCTGACCTTCTTCACGACGCCGGTGATCTATCTGCTGTTCGACCGCCTGTCGCAGAGATTCAATCCGAGGCCGCAGCAGCCCGCGGCCGAGAGCCCGGCGTGAATATCTCAGCGCTGTTCGTCAGGCGGCCGGTGGCCACCTCGCTGCTCGCGATCGCCGTGGGACTGTCCGGCCTGCTCGCGTACTTCCGTCTGCCGGTCGCGCCGCTGCCGAACGTCACCTATCCGGTCATCGTGGTGCAGGCGAACATGGCCGGCGCGAGTCCGGACACCATGGCCTCCACCGTGGCCGAGCCGCTCGAGCGGCGGCTCGGGACGATCGCCGGCGTCAACGAGCTGACCTCGACCAACTTCGTCGGCTCGTCGATGGTCGTCGTCCAGTTCGCCCTGAACCGCGATATCAACGGGGCCGCGCGCGACGTGGAGGCGGCCATCCAGGCGGCGCGCGCCGACCTGCCCACCACGCTGCGCAACAATCCGACCTATCGAGAGTACAACCCGGCGGATTCTCCGATCATCATCCTGGCGCTGACCTCGAGCACCTTGACGACGGCGCAGCTGTACGACTCAGCCGATACGGTCATCCAGCAGCAGCTGTCGCAGATCCGCGGCGTGGGCCAGATCACCTTGAGCGGCAGCGCGTTGCCCTCGGTCCGAATCGAGCTCGAGCCCGACAAGCTGGCGAGCTACGGCATCGGGCTCGAGGACGTGCGGGCCGCGATTGCCGCGGCCAATGCCGACAGCGCCAAAGGCTACATCGATCAGGGCGATCAGCGTTACGAGGTGATGTCGAACGATCAGGCGAGCAAGGCGGCGGACTATCGCGACCTGGTGATCGCCTACCGCGGCGGCGGCGCGGTGCTCCTGCACGATGTCGCCGACGTTGAGGATTCCAACGAGAACATCCGTAACGCCGGTCTTTACAACGACAGGTCGACGGTGGGCGTGATCGTCTTTCCGCTTCCGGGCGCCAACATCATCCAGACGGTCGCCCAGATCAAGAAGGTCCTGCCGTCGGTGGAGGCGACTTTGCCTCCCAACATCCACGTTCACATCGCCGTCGACCGCTCGCAATCGGTCACCGCGGCGGTGGGGGATACCGAGCGGAGCCTCTCCATCGCCGTATTGCTCGTCATCGGCGTGGTTTTCGTGTTCCTGCAATCGCCGCGCGCGACGCTGATACCGGCGGTGGTCCTGCCGCTGTCGATCGTCGGCACCTTTGGGCCGATGTACCTGCTCGGCTACAGCATCGACAATCTCTCGCTGATGGCGCTCACCATCGCCACCGGCTTCGTCGTGGACGACGCCGTCGTGGTGCTCGAGAATATCGTGCGCCACCGCGAGGCCGGCGTGGAGCCCGTGGAGGCGGCGCTGCGCGGCAGCGCCGAGGTCAGCTTCACCGTGCTCTCGATGAGCCTGTCCCTGATCGCGGTGTTCATACCGATCCTGCTGATGCCGGGCATCCTCGGCCTGCTGTTTCACGAGTTCGCGGTGACCCTGTCCATCGCGATCCTGTTCTCTCTCCTGATGTCGCTCACGGTCACCCCGACCCTGTGCGCGTACCTGCTGGGCGGCCCCGACACGCTGCGCTCCAGTGCCGGGTGGGCCACGTGGGCCGAAGCGCAGTTCGCGCGCTTCAAGGACGCGTACTCGCGCTCACTCGGCCTGGTGCTCGACCATGCGCTGCTGGTGGGCCTCACGCTGATCGCTCTGATCGCGCTCAATGTCGTCCTGTTCCGACTGGTGCCCTCGACGTTCTTTCCGGAGCAGGACAACGGGCTGCTGACGGGTCAGATCATCGCCGACCAGAGCATCTCCTTCCAGGCGATGACGAGCAAGCTCGCGCAGCTGCAGGGGATCGTGCGGAAGGATCCCGCCGTTGCCTCGGTGATCGGCTTCGTCGGCGGCCGAGCCCTCAACACCGCCAACGTGTACGTCGAGCTCAAGCCGCTGGCGCAACGCCGCCTCTCCGCCGACCAGGTGGTCGCGCGGCTCCGACCCAAGCTCAACGCGGTCTCCGGTGCGCGGCTGATCCTGCAGGCGGTCCAGGACCTGCATATCGGCGGGCGGCAATCGGCCGCCGAATACCAGTACACGCTGACCAGCGAGGATACGGCCGCGCTCGATGCCTGGACGCCCAAGCTGGTCACCGAGCTCGCCAAGTCCCACGGGAAGCTCCTGGACGTGAGCTCGGATCTGCAGCAGAACGGCCTGCAGACTTATCTCACCATCAACCGCCCGACCGCGATGCGCTACGGCTTCGCGCCGAACCAGATCGACGACGTACTCTACGATGCGTTCGGCCAGCGTACCGTGTCGACCATTTTCAATCCGTTCAACCAGTACTTCGTGGTGATGGAGGTGGTGCCGAAGTACTGGCAGTACCCGCAGACGCTCGACCGTGTCTACTTGAGCACGGCCGCCGGTAATGCGAGCGGGACCGCGCAGACCCAGGCGCCGGGCAACACCGTCCAGCCGGTGACGCCGTTCTCCGCGATTGCGGCCGCGCGCAACGCCTCCTCCACCACGAGCTCGCTGAATGCCAGCGCCGAGGCGAACTCGGTCACGAACAGCATCTCCAACAGCAAGGGAGGGAGCTCCACCGGCAGCGCGGACAGCACGGCGGCCGAGACCCTGGTGCCGCTGCCTGCCCTCGCCTCGTATGTGAGCAACCACACGGCCACGCAGGTCAACCACCAGAGCGGCCTCGTCGCGGCGACGATCTCGTTCAACTTGCCGTCCGGCGGGTCCTTGAGCGAGGCCTCCGCGACGATCGCCAAGGCGATGCAGACGTTGCGGATGCCGGCATCGATCCGCGGCAGCTTCGCAGGCGCCGGTGAGGTTTATGCGGAGTCGATGTCGGCGATGCCGCTCCTGGTCCTCGCCGCGCTCGCGGCCGTCTACGTGGTGCTCGGCATCCTCTACGAGAACACCGTGCATCCGGTCACCATCCTCTCCACACTGCCGTCGGCCGGCATCGGCGCGACCTTGGCCCTGCTGATCTTCGGCACCCCGTTCTCGGTCATCGCGCTCATCGGCATCATCCTGTTGATCGGCATCGTCAAGAAGAACGCCATCATGATGATCGACGTCGCCATTCATGCCCAGCGCGAGCGAAAGATCGACGCGCGGCAGGCGATTCACGAGGCGGCCGTGGTGCGCCTGCGTCCGATCATGATGACCACGGCGGCGGCCGTTCTCGGTGCGCTGCCGCTCGCGATCGGGATCGGCCAGGGTGCATCGCTCCGCCAGCCGCTCGGCATCACCGTGATGGGCGGCCTGATCTTGAGCCAGATTTTCACGCTGTATACCACGCCGGTGATTTATCTCTATCTCGACCGTTTGCGAGTCAGGCTGCGCAGCTCGGCGGCAGGCCTCACCTGGCGCGGGGATTTGGGAGCGGACGCATGAGTACCCGCGGCGTTAGGCTTTGCTTGATCACGGCGCTGGGTGGCCTCTGCGGCGGCTGCCTGGTGGGGCCCGACTATCACCGCCCGGAGGTGCCGGTACCCACTCGGTACCAGGAACTGCCCGGCTGGACGCCGGCCGTGCCGGCGGATGCGGTCCCCAAGGGTGACTGGTGGACGGATTTCCGGGATCCTTTGCTCGACCGGCTCGAGCCGCTAGTTGCGGTGTCGAACCAGACCGTGCGCCAGGACTACGCCAACTACCAGCAGGCGCTCGCCGAGGTCCAGGTGGCGCGCAGCCAGCTGTTCCCCACCGTCGGCGTCACCGGCTCGGTGACCCGAGCCCGAGGCGAAACCTCCAGTGCGGCCGGTGCCGGTACCGGCGCCGGCACGGGAGGAGCCAGTACGGTGATCAACAGCGGCTCGCTCGAGGGCACGGCGAGCTGGTCGCCTGACCTGTGGGGCGCGGTGCGCCGCCTGATCGAGGAGAATGCCGCGACCGCGCAGGCCGACGAGGCCACGCTCGCGAACGCCACACTGTCCGAGCAGGCGTTGCTCGCCACCACGGTCATCGAGCTGCGGATGACCGACGCGGACATCGATCTGCAGCAGAAGACCGTCGAGGCCTATCGGGACGCGCTGCGTATCACCGAGGCACAAGGCAGCGCCGGCATCACCGCGACCCCGCCTTCCGCCGTGATCACGGCACGTGTCGCCCTGGAGACGGTCGAGGCCAGCCTGATCGGTCTCGGCGTCGCCCGTGCGCAGTACGCTCATGCCATCGCGGTGCTCGTCGGCAAGAATCCGGAGGAGCTCGACATTCCGCACAGCACCGCCACCCCGGCGCTGCCGGCGATCCCGGCCGGCCTGCCCTCGACGTTGTTGCAGCGCCGGCCCGACATCGCCGCCGCCGAGCGAACCATGGCCGCGCAAAACGCCGCGATCGGCATCGCCGTCGCGGCCTACTACCCGACGCTCTCCTTATCGGCGGCGGCCGGTTTCTCGCAGTCTCCTTTGGACGGGCTGCTGCGGGCCGCCAATCATGTCTGGTCGATCGGCGCGACCGGCACCGAGACGCTGCTCGATTTCGGCGAGCGCCATGCGGAGGTCGCGGCGGCCAGGGCGGCCTACGAGGGTGCGGTTGCGAGCTATCGCGGCACCGTACTCGACGCCTTCGAGGACGTGGAGAATGATCTCTCCGGGCTCCGCATCCTCGCTCAGCAGGCACAGGCGCTCGACGTCGCCGTTCGCGATTCCATCCGCGGCACCCAGATTGCGCTCGCCGAATACCAGGCCGGCACCGTTGACTACACCACCGTGGCCACGGCCGAGGAGACTCAGCTGAGCGACCAGCAATCCGCGCTCAGCGTGCAGCAAAGTCGCCTGGTCGACACCGTCTCCCTGATCGGCGACCTGGGCGGGGGCTGGTCCGAGAGCGAGCTCAGCGACCCGCGGCACCCGAAAAAGCCGGCACCGGCCGCCAATCCGGGCGTGGCATCGCGCTGAGGCTACGACGTCGAATCGGATGCGACGTAGAGCGACTCGCGCCGCTCCTGCACCGATTCGGCCTCCTCCGCCGCGAGGCTCCCCTGAAGGGTCAGCTGCGCGCGCAGGCCCGGATGGTTGTCGGTCAGCTCGAGCACCCCGCCATGGAGCTTGGCGATCGCCTCCACCAGACTCAGGCCGAGCCCCACGCCGGGTGTGCCGCGGCTCGCATCGCCGCGGTAGAAGCGCTGCGTCGCCTTCGACCTCTCCGCATCCGGGATGCCGGGCCCGTTGTCGGCCACGGCGAGCGTGACCGTGCCGTCCGGCCTGCGCATCACCTCGACCGTGATGCGTCCGCCTTCCCCGACATACTTGAGCGCATTGTCGACCAGGTTGTTGATGGCCTGCCCGAGCAACACCCGATCGCCCCTGACGAGCACGGGGCCCGGATCGCGGAACACGAAGCTCAAGTTCTCGAGCTCGGCGGCGGGCAAGTAGAACTCGATCGCCTTCCCGGCCAGGTCCGCCACGTCCACCTCCACGAAGCCCGAGCGGCGCATGCCGGCATCGATCTCCGCGAGCCGCAGCAGCGCGTTGAATATCCGAATGACGCTATCGACGTCCGAAACGGCGGCGTCGACTTCCTGAAAGGTCTCCTCGGTGGAGGGGCGGGTGAGGGAGAGCTCCTCGAGCCGCGAGCGCAGCTCGGCGAGCGGCGTGCGCAGATCGTGGGCGATGGAGTTCGACACGTTGGCGACGCCGTGGACCAGCTGCTCGATCTGCTCGAGCAGGCGATTGATGGTCTGGGCGAGAATGTCGAGCTCGTCGCCGCTCGAGCGGACCCTCAGCCGATGGCTCAGGTCGCCGCGCATGATCGCGGCCACGGTCTGCTGGATGCCGTGGATACGCGCGAGCAGGGCGCGGCGGATGAGAATGCCGCCGAGCAGTCCCGCGACCGACAGCACTGCGACCGCCGCCGCGAGGCCGGACCAGAAGCGCCTCTCGAGCGGCGCGTATCTCTCCACGTCCCGGCCGACCAGCAGGTTGTACCCGCCCGGCAGCGCCGTGCGCACGATCGACACCATCGAGCGCTGGCCATCGATGTTGACGGGCAAGGTGTAGCTTCCCGGCCGATCCGGGATGCCACGGGGCCACGCCGGAAGATTTCCGGCGAGCGGCCGGAGGGAGGCATCGGCGAGCAGCAGGATCCGCTCGCCGGCGATCTGCATGCCGACCCGCTCCGTGAGGAAGGCGGAGAGGCCCGCGGGGCCGCGCAGGCGGAACACCTCGGCGAACCGCTCCGAGTCCTCCTGCAGGAGCTCGATCCGGAAGTCCTCGACGGTCGCCTGCCAGGCGTAGCGCAGGGGAGCGGCGAACAGGACGAGCGCCGCGAAGCCGAGCAGCACGTACCCGGTCGCGAGCGTGGCTGCCGAGGAGCGAATGACCCTGGTCACGACGGACTAGCCGGACCGTTCCAGCGCCGGCTCGGCGCGGATCATGTACCCTGCGCTGCGGACCGTCTTCACCAGCGACCGCTCGAAGTCGGCGTCGATCTTCTGCCGCAGCTTGCTGATGTGCACGTCCACCACGTTGGTCTGCGGGTCGAAGTGATAGTCCCAGACGTTCTCGAGCAGCATGGTGCGCGTCACCACCTGGCCGGCGTGCCGCATGAGATACTCGAGCAGCTTGAACTCCCGCGGCTGCAGCTGGATCGTGCGGTTGCCGCGGACCACTCTGCGCGAGAGCAGATCCATTTTGAGGTCGTCCACCTCGAGGGTGGTCTGTGCCGCATCCTGCCGGCCACGCCGGTTCAAGGCATCGAGCCGTGCCAGCAGCTCGCCGAACGCAAAGGGCTTGGTGAGGTAGTCATCGCCGCCCGCACGCAGGCCGTTGATGCGCTCATCGACATCGCTCAGAGCGCTCAGGATGAGGATCGGGGTGTGGTTCGCGGCCTTGCGCAAGGCCTCGATGATGGCGAGGCCGTCGAGGTTGCCCGGCAGCATCCGGTCCATGATGATCACGTCGTACCGCTCGCTCGCCGCGAGGAACAAGCCGTCGCGCCCGTTCTCCGCGTGGTCGGTCGTGTGGCCCGACTCCTTGAGGCCGTGGGTGATGAATCGCACCACCCGTTCGTTGTCCTCGACGAGCAGGATCTTCATCGCGTGACCCTCTATCAGGTCGCCTCCGGCTGATCGCTCAGGGGCGCGGACAGCGCTCCTTGCGCGGGCGCTCCTTCCGGGAGCGCGCCGTGCGGCTCCGCGGGGACGGGCCTCCTGCGCTCCATCAGCCGGCTGTTCAGGCGATCGAGATAGAGGTAGACGACGGGCGTCGTGAACAGCGTCAGGGTCTGGCTGAGCAGCAATCCTCCGACCATCGTGTAGCCGAGCGGCTGGCGCAGCTCGGAGCCCGTCCCGTTCCCGAGCGCGAGCGGCAGCGCGCCGAGGAGCGCGGACATCGTCGTCATCATGATGGGGCGATAGCGCAGGATGCAGGCCTTGCGGATCGACTCGAGCGGCGAGAGATGCTCCTCGCGCTCCGCCTGGATCGCGAAGTCCACCATCATGATGCCGTTTTTCTTGACGATGCCGATGAGCAGGATGATGCCGACGAGCGCGATGACGGACAGGTCGAAGTGGAAGGCCATCAGCATGAGGAGCGCGCCCACTCCGGCCGAGGGCAGCGTCGAGAGGATCGTGAGCGGGTGAATGTAGCTCTCGTAGAGCATCCCGAGGATGATATACACGACGACGATGGCGGCGAGGATCAGGTAGGGCTCGCTCCTCAGCGAGGCCTGGAAGGCCTGCGCCGTGCCCTGGAAGGTGGGCGTGATCGAGCCCGGCATGCGCAAGGTCGCCGCCGTCTTCTCGATCGCATCGACGGCCTGGCCGAGCGAGGCGCCCGGCGCGAGGTTGAAGGACAGCGTCACGCAGGGAAGCTGGTCCTGGTGGTTGATCGAGAGCACCGTCGAGTGATGGGTATCGAACTTGACGAGCGCCGAGAGCGGCACCATCTCCCCGGTGAGCGGGGATTTGATGTACAGCTCATTCAGCGTGTTCGGGTCCTCCTGCAGCTTCGGGGTGATCTCGAGGATCACGTAGTACGTGTTGAGCTGGGTGAAGTACTGAGCCACGTCCGCCTGGCCGAACGCATCGTCGAGCGTCTGATCGATCTGGGCCGGCAGGATGCCGAACCGGGAGGC
>JASHYG010000378.1 GCA_030043215.1 Gammaproteobacteria bacterium | reverse complement strand
CGCGGAGACGAATCCGAAGGGCTGATTGGTGTACACGCTCAGCCGCGTCGGCAGGTGCGTGAGCGCCATGAGCACCAGAAGCGCTCCACGCAGGATATCCAGCTCCACTCGGCGGCCCGGCGCCGGCGACGCCTTTTCGACACTCATGCGGGATCGGAACGCAGAAACGTTGAGACGGTTGACTCCTCGAGGTCACTTTAGCACGGCGCGGCGTGAGTCGCATGAGCGCTCGCGACTCACTGCATCCTGCCCTGCAGCGAATGCACAGTTGCTCACAGTTCGTTGCGCGCGGCTTCCGTTCCGCGACCCATGACTTCGCGGCGCGGCTTCCGATCCGACTCCATCTTGTGCAGCACGTCCGCGCCACGCACCAAGGTCGGGCCGCCCCCATGAGTACGGTGCAAGGTCGCGCTCAGGCTAGAATGCGTGCACTCGGCAGGGGCAGGCTCCCATGAACGCACAACTCGAATCGATCAATCAACTCAAGAGCAGGGCTCTCGAGCTCGCCATGCAGTTCGGACCCAAGCTCTGCGTGGCGATCGTGATCCTGGTGGCAGGCGTCGTGGCGAGCCGCTGGACAGGCCGCTGGCTCGCGCGCCGCCTGAGCCGGATGGAGCTCGAGCCGCCGGTGCGCGGACTGCTCGCGCACGCGGCGGCGGTGCTCACGTTCTGCCTGTTCGCGGTCATCGCGCTGCAGAACCTCGGGGTGCAGCTGCTGCCGCTCATCGCGGGCTTGAGCGTCGTCGGCGCGGGCCTCGCTCTCGCGACGCAAGGCGTGCTCAGCAACCTGGTGGCCGGACTGTCCATTCTCTTCTCGAAGCCCTTCAAGGTCGGGGAATACATCTCGATCGTCGGCGAGGAAGGTAAGGTCGATCGCATCACGCTGTTCAGCACGACACTGGCCCACTTCGACCACTCGCACGTGGTGATCCCCAACCGCAAGGTCGTCGGCGAGATCCTCCACAACTTCGGGGCCATCCGCCAGCTCGACCTCTCGGTCGGCGTCTCCTACGACACGGATCTCGGCGCAGCGCTGACTCTGATCGGGGAGATCCTCGAGGGGAACACCCGTGTGCTGCGAGACCCCGCACCGGTCGTTCAAACGGCCGCGCTGGGCGATTGGGCGGTCAAGATCGCGGTGCGGCCGTGGGTGCGCGTGCAGGACTACGTGGCGGCGCTGGGCGAGGTCAACCGCGAGATCCTCGAGTCGTTCCGCCGCCGCGAGATCGACATGCCGCCGCCCCGGCGCGAAGTGCGCCTCCTCGGGCAGTAGGCGACCCGGGGCTCGATCAACCGCGGGTTCCCCGCAGGTCTCGAGCGAGCCGGCGCAGTCCTATGTAGGCACCCGTCGTGCAGAGCAGGGTCACGCCGGACATCAGCGCCAGCATGAGCACATCCCAGGCCGGACGCGCTCTCACGGCCGCCGCGAAGTCGATGCGATGCAGCGCATCGTGCAGCCAGCGGTAGCCTCTACCGTTACGGTCGATCTTGGCGAGCAATGCGCCGGAAGCCGGATCGAGGTAGTAGCGCGTCTCCTGCGCGTCCTGCGTGATGACGCGGTAGACCGGCAAGCGCACGGTGTCCTCGTGATGGCTGAAATAGTAGTCATCCCCCCGGCCGAGCAGCTGCGGGCCGGTGAGCAGGGTGCCGCGACCGAGCGCTCGCGCTTCCGCCGCGATGTCCGAGCGGCTGATCGGCGCGGCAAGGCCCCGCGCATCGAGTCGCCGGGTAGTGCCGTCGCCGTCGGTCGCGACTAGGAAGAGCTGCCCGAGCAGCGGGGCCGAATCGACCGATACGATGCCGGTCGTCGGCGCGGCGGCCGCGAGCGCCTGCAGAGATTCCTTCACCTGCCGTCCGGAGGGCAGGGGGCCGGCGAGCGCCCGGCGCTCGGGCTGCGCGCTCGCGCTCTCCAGCAGGCCCCAGGGATTCATGGAGAGGAGGCCGCTTGACACCCAGGTCAATGCAAACACGCCGAAGAGCAGACCGGGCACGTGATGCCAGAGCATGATGCCCCGATGCGCCGACCATCGGCCCGGAGGCCCTCTCACGAACTGGAGCACACCGATGTAGATTCCGAGCACTGCAAGGAGCGACCCAGCAAGCGAGGTATAGATGACCACCTTGCTCCACAGCGAGACATCGCGCCGCAGCTCGGCGAAGTACAGCCAGTGCGGCACCGCTCCGAGCCAGTTCCAGAATCGCTCCCGCGCCGTCGTGACCTGTACGACTCTCCCGGTGGCGCTCGAGACATAGACCTCCGTCTCCGCGTCATCATCGATCAGGAAGTGAAACAGAGGACGGTCGGAGTCGAGCTCGCCCGAGACGGTCCACTCATCGTAGTCGATGGAGCCCTCGAGCCGCGGAGGATCCCAATGTCCGCCCGCCTGGGCGTAGTCGGCCGCGACGCTCTCGGCCTGCGTGACGGAAACCGTCCCCAACACCGTGCCGGTGGTCAGGTCGATGAGCCGCCGCTCGCCGGCGGGGGAGGCCAGGCGCAACACCGGGACACCCGCGAGCATCTCCACCTGAAATCGGGCAATGCGCTCCGCATCGCCCAGCGCGTCGTCCCGGACGATGCAGCAACCGCTCCAGTCGATCGGCTCCAGGCCCCGGAGTCTCGCGGCCCGTGACAGCTCCGGGTAGGTGACGTACATCATCACCACCCCCGACAGGCACCACATCAGCATCAGCACGCCGAGCGCGATGCCGAGATAGCGATGAGCGAGGAGAAGCGGGCGCATGGCGTGATCCGGCGGCGCCTGCCGCGCGGCGCGCCGCAGGGCGCGCTAGTCGAACGCGTAAGTGTAGTTCACCTGGAACGTCCGCGGCATCGCGAGGTCGTGGACGACGTAGGGCGTGCCGGTGGTGTCGGTGACCGCGGCTCCGAGTGCCGAGTAGTAGACGTGATTGAACACGTTGTCGACGTGCAGATCGATGCGCTGACGGTGCCGCTCGTCGAGGAAGATGCGCCCGTTGAGACTCAAGTCCGTGTAATCGCCGTACCCGAAGCGGCCGTTGCCGACTCCGAGGGGCTCATCGTCCAGATCGCCGACGCGGACGACCGTGAGGCCCGCACCGTACCACGCGCCGGCCGGATGGTAGTCGAGGCCGGCCTTCACCTGAGTGACCGGCACCTGGTCGAACTGATAGTCGAAGCCGCTCTCGCGGCTATGGTCGT
>JASHYG010000377.1 GCA_030043215.1 Gammaproteobacteria bacterium | reverse complement strand
ACCTCCCTGTTCGCACTGGAGCTGCTCGCCCAGTGCGGTCCTGCGCTCGCGCGGCCGGGGCTGATCGTGAGGCAGATCTACAATGCCGGCGCCCGCTCCCTCATCATCATCATGCTCTCGGGGATCGCGACGGGGGCGGTGCTCGGGCTGCAGGGAGCCAATCTCCTACAGCGCTTCGGGTCGGAGAATTACCTCGGCATCGCCGCGGCATTCGGCCTGCTGAAGGAGCTCGGGCCTGTGCTCACCGCGCTGCTCTTTGCGGGCCGAGCCGGGACGGCGCTCACCTCGGAGATCGGGATGATGCGCGCGACCGATCAGCTCACCGCCATGGAGATGATGGCGGTCGATCCGATGCGGTATGTCGCGGCCCCGCGCTTCCTCGGCGGCCTCATCGCGATGCCGCTCCTCACGGCGGTGTTCAACGTCGTCGGGCTCTACGGAGCGCAGCTGGTCGGGGTTGAGGAGATGGGGGTCGATCGCGGCGCCTTCTGGTCGCAGATGCAAAGCTCCATCGCCCTCGCCGACGTGAACGAGGCCATCGTCAAGAGCCTGGTATTCGGGTTCGTGGCGAGCCTCATCGCCGTCTACGAGGGCTACCATTCCGACGGCACGGCCGAGGGCGTGGGGCTTGCGACGACGCGGACGGTCGTCGCCTCCTCGGTCCTCACCCTGCTGCTCGACTACGTGCTATCCGCTGCGTTCATGTGAAGGTGTAACCGAAGATGCGCACCAATCGAACCCTCGAGATCGGGACGGGATTGTTCGTGTTGCTCGGCTTCGCGGCGCTGTTCTTTCTCACCGCGCAGCTGCCGGAGAACGGCCTGCATCTGAGCAGCGCCAAAGTCGGCTACGAGGTGACGGCGGAGTTCGACAACATCGGGGACCTGAGGAACGGCGCGCCGGTCACGATGGCGGGCGTCCGAATTGGGGATGTCCAGTCGATCCGCATCGACCCCCAGGACTATCGGGCGCTCGTGACGCTGCGGATCGATCCGCAGTACAGCCAGATTCCCGACGACAGCGACGCGAGCATCGACACGCAGGGCTTGCTCGGCGGCCAGTACATCGCGATCGGCGCCGGCGGCTCCGAGACGTTCCTGAGGAGCGGCAGCCGCATTGAGTTCACGCAGCCTGCCATCGTGCTCGAGAATCTGATCAACAAGCTGGTCGCGAGCTTTGGTGGCAAGAGCAGCGACTCGAGCTCCAGTTCCAGCTCGAGCGCGAGCCCGAGCGCCTCGGGGACGAGCAACGGATCCCGAGCTCCGGCAGTCGGGCATAAGGAGTCACCGCAATGAGATCACCGACCGCATCGATGTGCAGCATGGCCCTGATCGTGAGCCTCAGTCTCGCCGCGGCCGCAGGGCCTTCCGCGTCGTGGGCGCAGGCCGCCGCGGGTCCGAGCGGAGCGGGGGCTGCCGAGCAGCCCTCGCAGGTCATCCAGAGCGTGGCCCAGACGTTCCTCCAGGATCTCGATGCGCACCGCGCGGCATACCAGAAGGACCCGAAGCTCCTGCGGGAGGCCGTGGACCGCGACGTGCTGCCGTACTTCGACGTGCAGTTAGCCGCGCGGCTCGTGCTCGCCCGCTACTGGCGCACGGCAACCCCGCAGCAGCAGCAGAGGTTCATCAGCGCCTTCGAGAACTCGATGTTCGCGAACTACGGCAACGCGCTGCTCGGCTTCCAATCGAATCGGCTGAAAGTTGAGCCCACGCGCGTGGCGCCTGGCACGAGCGAGGCTCAAGTGCGGACGCTGATCCACCGCGACGACGGCTCCGACGTGCAGGTGAATTTCCAGTTGCACGAGACCCCGCAAGGGTGGAAGGCGTGGGACGTGATCGTCGAGGGGGTGAGCTACGTCAAGAGCTTCCGCGACGACTTCGGCTCGCAGATCGAGCAGCAGGGCCTCGAGGCGGTCATCCAGAGGCTCGAGCGGGGCGAGGCGCCGCCGCAGATCGCGACTCCCGGAGCGGGAAAATCTTGAGGGCCTGCCATGGATGAGTCCGTGCGCGGCGAGAGGAGGGGCCCCGCGGCGGCCGTGTCGGTGGTCGAGTCAGCACCGGGCCGCTACGGTGTGCGTGGACCGCTCACGTTCGCCACGGCGCGCCAGGCGCTGGATGCAGGGCTCGGGGCGCTCGCAGCGGCACGCGGAGCGTCGATCGAGATGGATTGCGGTGAAGTCGGCGCCTCCGATAGCGCCGGCCTCGCGGTGCTCATCGAATGGCTCGCCTGGGCGCGACGGAACGGCCGCACGCTCAGCTTCTCGAACGTGCCCGAGGCCATCCGTGCGATCGCACGTATCTGCGAAATCGAGGACCTACTTCTCGGACGCTGAGTCCCCGCCCTCAGTCCTCGAGGGACTTCTCGAGCTCCTCCTCCTGCTGCTCCTCGGATTTCTGCGACCCACCGTGAATCTCGTACTCGCGGTGCTGCAGGTATGCGTTCCGCGCAAAGGCGTACTCATCGAAGGGGTGCTGCGACTCGAGCAGGTTGTACTGGGGAATGAGCGTGCGGGCGTCCAGATCGAGGAGGTACACCGCGTAGACACCGATGTAAGCCCAGGTGTTCCCGATGTAGTTCTGCGGCGACAGGTACCCGTCCGGCACTCGCCCGATGAGGTCGCGAACGTCGGACATGCCGATGAAGGGCAGGACGAGGTAGGGCCCCGGCGGGATGCCCCAGGTACCGAGGGTCCGGCCGAAGTCGTTGTCGTTCTTGGCGAGGCCGACGGTGACGGCGGGATCGAGCAAGCCGCCGATGCCGACCGTGGAATTCATCAGGAACCGTCCCGTGTCGCTGAGGCCGGTCTTGAGCTTGGCCTGCAGGAAGTCGTTGACGATCACGATGGGATACTGGGCGTTATCGAAGAAGTTGCCGATCCCAACCTGGGCGAAGTGCGGCGTGACACGGGTGTAGGTGTGTCCGACCGGCAGCGCGACCTCGTGGACGAACGCCAGATCGAAGCCCCAGATGGAGCGGTTCATGCGCTCCCAGGGGTCTCTCGGGTCCTTGTGCCGGATCGGCTGCGACGCGCATCCGGCGAGGAGCGTCGCGGCCCACACGAGGCCTAATGCCATACGGCCCGCGGAGAGTCGGGTCATGAAGGAGCTGCCGAGGCAAAGATCGTGATTATAGCAATCACGGTGCCAAGTCGAGCTGCCCGGCGTTCGGATCGCGGCCGTGATTCTCCCGGCGCTCCTGGAGGATGAAGTCGCGCACCTCGGCGAGACGCGCCTGGAACCGCTCGCGCTGCACGTTCGTGAGGTCCGGCGTCCGCAGCGCGAGCTCGAGCTGCTGGGCGGCGAGCGGGAAGTTGCCGTTCGAGATGTAGTACTCGCCCATGTAGTCGTATGCGTCGCCCTTGTCCCCTGCGGCGATCGCCGCCTGGGCAATGAGCTGGATCTGGCTGGGCGTCGGCTCGACGTTGTTGAACAGATCGTCCAGCAGCTCGTGCGCCTGCTTGGGCTGCCCGACTTTGATGAGCGCCTCCGCGTACCTGATCGTGAGCGGGACGTTGCGCGGGAACAGCACCTCCCCCTTCGAGAACGTCGTGAGCCCGTCGTGGATCTGTCCGGCGGCGATCTGGGCCTGGCCGAGAGCCGAGCGCAGCAGGGTCACACTCTGGTACTGAGCGACGAGCGGCTCCAGCACCTCCACCGCGTCCGTCGGACGATTGGCCTTGAGCAGCGCGATGGCCTCGCCGTACTGGTCCGCGAGCGCAGGCTTACGCGTCTCCAGGTGCTTGCGGTAGTAGCCGAGGATGTCGTAGCCCTCCGGCGACATGAGCACCCGCAGCCGCTCGCGGATGAGCGAGTAGTCGACGGAGTCCTTCAGGTCGCGAGGCCGCTCCAGATGGGCGGCCCGCGCGCGTGCATCGGCAATGCGGTCGGAGGTGACCGGGTGGTCGAGGAGGAATTTCGGGATCAGTCCCTCCTCGTAACCGTACCTCTGCTGGAAGGTCTCGAAGAAGTCCGGCATGCCCTCCGGGTCGAATCCGGCCTGCGAGAGGTAGGTCATGCCGACGCGGTCGGCCTCCTCCTCTTCCTCGCGCGTGAAGTTGATCTCCTGCTGTATCGCCATGCCCTGGGCTGCGGCGATACCTCCCTCGATGGCCGGTGCGCCGCCGCCCGCCGCGCCGATCAGGACCGCCGCGAGCATGGCGGCCGCCATGGTGAGGGTCTGCCGGGTCTGCGCCTGGAGCTCGCGGGCGATGTGGTGTTGGGTGTCGTGCGCCGTCTCGTGCGCGAGCACGCCGGCGAGCTGGGACTCGTTGTCCGTGGCGAGAATCAGCCCGTAGTTGCAGAAGATGTAGTAGGGGACCGAGAAGGCGTCGAGGGTGGGATCGTCGATGACATAGTAGTGAAAGTTCGCCGCCCCCATGAGGGACTGCGCCGCGAGCCGCGTGCCGAGGGACTGGATGTACTCCGCGGTCTCGGGGTCCTCGAGGATCTGGTGCTCCGCCCGCATCTCCCGCTCGACCATCATCCCGTAGGCGAGCTCGTCGTTCTTGCTGAAGACCGCCCCGGCTGGATTGCCGATATCCGGCAGATCGGACTCGGACTGGGCGAGCGCCACGGTCGAGCTGGCCGCGAAAGCGGCGACGCCGAGGAAGACCACGAGCTTCTTGAGCAGACTGTGAGCGGAGCGGCGCATGACCCGATTGAGCGTAACCTCGGCGGACTGAGGCTTCGACCGCGGTCGCGCCGGGGAGTTTCGGCTGCCGTCGCGAGCGATGCCTGCTGCATTACCAATCATTACAAAATGTCCGACGCGTAGTCCGCGAGCCGCGATCGCTCTCCCCGCACCAGGGTAACATGACCGGAGTGCGCCCAGCCGCGGAAGCGGTTCACGGCATAGGTCATGCCCGAAGTCGTCTCGCTGAGATAGGGGCTGTCGATCTGGGCGAGGTTGCCGAGGCAGGCGAGCTTGCTGCCGGGCCCGGCGCGCGTGACGAGCGCCTTCATCTGCTTGGGCGTGAGGTTCTGCGCCTCATCCACGATGATGTAGCGGTTGAGGAACGTCCGCCCGCGCATGAAGTTGAGCGAGCGGATCTTGATGCGGCTGCGCAGCAGGTCGTTCGTTGCGGCGCGGCCCCAGGCGCCGCCTTCCTCGCTCTGCGTGAGAACCTCGAGATTGTCCATGAGCGCCCCCATCCAGGGCTCCATCTTCTCCTCCTCCGTGCCGGGGAGGAAGCCGATGTCCTCCCCGAGGGGGATGGTGACGCGCGACATGACGATCTCGATGAAGCGCTTGGAATCGAGGGTCTGGGCGAGCCCGGCGGCGAGCGCGAGCAGCGTCTTGCCGGTGCCGGCGGGGCCGAGGATGGTGACGAAGTCGATTTCCGGATCGAGCAGCAGATTGAGCGCGAAGTTCTGCTCGCGGTTGCGGGCGGTGATGCCCCAGACGCTGTGCCGCTCGCTGCGGTAGTCGCGCGTGAGCTCGACGACGGCCGTATCGCCGGACACCCGGCGCACGATGCCCTCGATGCCGCGCTCGCCGTCCTCGTAGATCCCCTGGTTGGACTGCCATTCCCGGACGAGCGGCCCCTCGAGCTCGTAGAACGTGCGGTCGGCCTCCTTCCAGGACCGGACGCTCTTGCCGTGCCGCTCCCAGAAATCGGGGGGCAGGGCAGCCATCCCGGGGTAGATGACGTCGGTATCCTCGAGCGTCTTGTCGCTGTAGTAGTCCTCCGCGTGGACGCCGAGCACGGACGCCTTGATGCGCAGATTGATGTCCTTGGAGACGAGCGTGACCTCGGTGCCGGGACTCTCCTTCTGCAGGGCGAGCGTCTGCGCGAGGATGGCGTTGTCCGTACGCTCACCGGGCAGGCTCTGCGGCAGCGTGCTCGCGAGCTCGCGCGTCTGGAAGTACAGGCGCCCGCTCGAGGCCTTCTTGCCATGATTGCCCGAGAA
>JASHYG010000376.1 GCA_030043215.1 Gammaproteobacteria bacterium | reverse complement strand
GAAGTACAGAGCCAGATAGAAATAAAAGCCGATCGGGTTGTCGGTGCGAGTCGGCCGATATGGCCCCGCTAACGTGAGGCCGGCGCGCAGCTCACCAGTGACGTGGCCCCGATAGGCCGACCAGAGAATCGTCGCGCCTGTTCCAATCAGAACAAGAACGGCTGCCCAGCGGGGCATCACGTGGCCACTCCAGCTGCCTTGCGCATCGACTTGAGTACCCTCATGACGGCGAAACTCAGCCCGCCCGCCATCACGATCTCAAAAGGCCAAAGATTGTGGGAGGTCGGATCTCTCTGTACATCCACGATCAGTCGCAGGACAACGAAGCCCATGAGAGCGAGCGGTACGGCTGCAGCTAGTCGCCATCCACCACGCCAGCGGAACAGAGCTACGATTGGCAGGACGAAGCCGCCCGCCCCGAGTGCGAGCATGGCCAACATGAAAAGATCGAATAGCAGCGAGCCGAACATCGATACTGGCTGGTTCATGTAGCTCTGATAGGCCTGTTGCTGCTGCTCGGTCTCCTTTGCGCGGAGGCGCGTGACCCATTCCGGCTGCGCTTCGGACGGCCCGTCGCGCTCGCTCCCAACGACGTGAACGGGATACGTGAGCACCGTGGAGCCGTCGGATGTGAGCTCGTCGGTCTCGACGCGGATTTCGTCGACCTCTCCCATATTGGAGATCATGAAGAACCAGCCGAGCGCCTCGCCGCTGTCCGTATACGTAAAGGACCCGTTGGTGCCCGCGCGAGCGGGTTGACCGTGGAAGTATGGGCGAACCCAGATGTGGATCGGGTGGTCGGTCGAATAGCGCAAATGGACGTAGAACGTCTGATTGCGATTGAGTGTGACGTCGCTGCCTGCGGGATACGTGTCCAGCACTTCGATCTGAGCACTCGCGTACGCATTATTGCCGCCCGCAACGGCGATGATCAGGAATGCGCACGCCGATAGAAGCCATCCGCAGCTTGCGCGGCGCTGCCTGGTTGAAGGCGATGAGATTGCGGGAAGAGCCATTCACGCTCCGGATCGTCAGGCGCGAATATCCTGGACGCGACCCCGGGCCGGGCGCTGAGATATGGATCACACGCGATTCCTCGAATATGCGCGGCGCTACTGAAATTTGGCGGATGCCAACGATGCAGGCGACGAGAGTTCACGCTGGTACTCCAAGCAGCTTGGCGGATCCCACCGTGTACGCGGGTGCCATACTCCTCGCCGAATGATCCGGCCGGTATCGAGCACGTGCCTTCGAAAGTCGGGACGAGAGAATGGCGGCAGGCCAACTCCTCATCTGCTGACGCGGCTGATCCCGGCCGTCGCGCGAGATCGGCGTCCTACTTCGACTCTCGAAACAGGTGAGCGTGCGCGGCGCTCACCGGCAGCAGCTCTTCGCGACCCTTCATCTTCACTTCCAGGGCGCCGCGGAACCCGCGATAGATGCGGTCGATCGCGCCGACGTTGACCACCACGCTCCGGTGGATCTGCCAGAACACCTGCGGGTCGAGTTTCTCCTTCATCTGGCGCAGGGAGGAAGTCAAGAGGAAGGCGCCGTGCGGGGTTACGCAAGTCGTATATTTCTGGTCGGCGCGCAGATAGGAGATCTCAGCCACGGCGACGACGCGCAGCTCTCCACCGTGGGGCACCGTGAGCCACTTGAGGTACTTCGATTCCGGCGGGGCGAATTCCCTCAGGAGCTCTGCAATGCGATGCAGGTCTGCCGGGGGCTCGGACAGCCTGGAGCGCAGCCTGTCGACGGCGAGCCGCATGCGCGCTAGAGAGATCGGCTTCAGTACGTAGTCGAGCGCCCCCTGTTCAAACGCCGAGACGGCATATTGGTCATACGCCGTGACAAAGACGACGTGCGCTTGTCCGTTCAAGCGCTGAGCCACCTCGAGGCCATTGAGGCCGGGCATCTGGATATCGAGGAAGAAGACGTTGGGACGGAAGCTCTCCAGCGCGGCAACTGCCTCGAGCCCGTCCCCGACCTCCGCCAAGATGTTGAGCTGGGGCCACAGTTCTGCCAGAGCATCGCGGATTTCTCGACGGACGAGTGGTTCGTCCTCAGCGATCACGGCGCCGGGCATACTCGTGGAGATGCTCGGAGGCATGCTCACGGGAATACCTCGCGGGCCTGCGCCGTGGCACCGCGCGCCACGGTCTCGCGCAGCCCGGTAATCAGCGCTTCGAATTGCTCTTCCGCCCCGACTTGACCGGTAGCGTAAAGGTTGCGTACTCCGGCTAGCTGACGCAGCAGCGCGGAGGGATCGATCTGAGCCTCAGCGGCAGCCAGTCGCGAGGCCAACAGTCGCTGCTCAGCCTGCACTCGCTCAAGCTCGCCGGCGCGCAAGCGGGTCAGTAAGCGCTGCGCGGCCCGCCGGTTGAGAAAGACCATCAGAGCTGTCCCCCAGACCCCACCGACGCTCAGGAAGTCGTTCAGAATCTCCAACCAGCTGTGCTCGGGTGAGCCGGCAGAGAGCGCGCAGGAGAGCAGCCACTGAGCCAAGACGTTTGCGCCCGAGGCGCAGAGCGCTACGACCGCGAACGCGCGCCACACGTGCCAGCCGCGGCGAACGCTTTCGTCACCGGCAAATGCCGCCAACATCACGAGCAACGCTGTGATGGCCTGACTCAATACACTTACGAGCAGCCTCGGCTGCGTAGGCTGGTGCCACTGTTCCAGCCATGGGAAAACCGCAAACATCAGTCCGAGGGTCTGCGTGACGAGAATGGCCCTCCAGGTCACCGCGCGCAGTACCGTGACCGTGAACGCGCCCGCTCCGCGTCGAAAGAGCGGGGATCCGGAGGGTGCGGCGGTGTCCATCCGGCGAGCCTCAGTTCACCGGCACGCAGATGCTGGCGACCACGCCGCGCGGATCGGCGGGACGAAGCGTCAGCACCGCTTCCGCACCGTACATCATCACCAGGCGCTGGCGGATGTTCGCGAGCCCGGTGCCACGCCCGAGGCGCACGTCGAGACCTCGTCCCGAATCGGCTACCTTGAGCAGAAGCCGATCCTGCTCACATACGGCACTCACGCAGATGAGGCCTCCTTCCACGGTCGGACTCACGCCGTGCTTGAGGGCGTTTTCGACCAGTGTCAGTAGCATCATCGACGGTATTTTCAGTCGCCCGAGGCCCTCCTCGACGTCGACCTTATAGCTGAGACGTGTGCCCATTCGTGCGCGATAGATCGCGAGGTAGGCCTCAACCAGCGCCAGCTCTTCCGACAGTGACACCTTACCCTCGCGTAGTCGCGGGAGCGCCGCCTCGAAGTAGCGCATGAGATTGTCGAGCATCGCAACAGTTGCCGCGCGGTCGCTGCGTGACAGGACGCGAACCACCGACAGGGTGTTGAAGAGGAAATGCGGCTCGACTTGTGCGCGCAGAAGCTGCAACCGCGCCTGCATCAGCTCGGCATCTAGGCTTGCGCGCTTGATCTGGGAGCGCAGCAGCTCGTCCGAGGCCTCCCGCGTATCGCTGTAATAGGCACAGACGCCGACGACCAGCCCGGGGGTGAGCATGCCGTCGAGCGCGAAACCCAGGCTCGGCCAATCCCAGCCGAAATGCACCCCTCCGATCAAGGAAACACACCACCACCCCATGCAAAAGGTCAGAATCACAAGCCAGAGGAGCCGCGGCAGCACCGCGCGCGGGGCAAGATTGACGACGACCGGAATCAGTGTCAGCCCGGGAATCATCGCGATCACCGTCCACCACCCCGTCACCAGGAAATTCCACGCGAATGCGTGCACATGACCCGCGAGCAGCTGTGGCAGCGTGAGCTGTGTCGTCCACCAGAGGTTCAGGAAGGCGCATACGGCCAGAACGTAGCTCCATCCGTTGTACAGTCCGCGGATGCGGTCGAAGTGGATCAGCCTGCGACCGGGAAGTGCGATGGTAGTTGTGTTCATAGTGGCCCGGCTGCATCCCCCCGCGGGCCCCGTTAAGAGGGCTGGTCCGAAGAGCGCTGCAACGGCCTCGATATTAATCAACGCACCGACTACAAGTCACGCGGCGGCGCGGCGCGAACCGCGCAAGAATGACCGCTTTGCAGCATCCGCATCCTCGGTAGTCACGCATTCAATCGCCTGGGGAGCGCATTCATTCCTGGATTCCCGCTGTTGGTCGGAAAGTGGCGGCGCGCCGCTGGACGGACGATGCGTCTTGTGCCGTGTAAAGCCCGGGCGGTCGCCGTGCCAAGGCGGGTGCGCCAGCTCCGGACCTTCACGGCTGCTGCGCACGCCGCCTACGAAGTGCGCGCGACGTCGGCCAACGCTTCTTCGAGCACCCGCTCTCACCTGGACGCACGGGGATTCGTCACGCTATGCTGACATGGTCGCTCCGCCTGATGTCGAGTGAGCTCTATGCAGGTTCGTAGTGCGCGTAGGCGCGGGACTCGGCGAGAGTTCCTCCGCGACTGCGGTCAAGTCGCCCTCGGACTCTCGTCATCTTCGCTTTTGGGCCATTCCCGTTACGACGGGCCCACGGCCCAGAGAGAGACCGTCACTCCCGCCACCTCATCCGACTGGAGCACGTTGACCTCCGATCTCGAGACCCGGCTGCCCGCACTGCTCGCGCAGGCGCCAACGGTGCCGGCGGTCTCAATGGCGCTTGTCTCGGATGCGCAATTGCTGTGGCGCGGAGCTTTTGGCGTCAAAGATTTGGAGTCGAAAGCGCCCGTTGACCACGACACGATCTTTGAAGTGGGTTCGGTGAGCAAGACTGCCTTTGCTTACGTCGTGATGAAATTGTGTGAGAAGGGTGTGCTCGATCTCGACACTCCGCTGACGAGGTACACGCCGGATCGCCTGATCAGTGGGGATCCTCGCCTGGGCCTGATTACGGCGCGCCGCGTGCTATCGCACACGACCGGCCTCCAGAACTGGCGATCGGCGAAGGAGCCGTTGGCCATTCATTTCACTCCCGGGAAGCGCTGGAGCTATTCGGGAGAGGGATACAGCTACCTGCAGTCCGTCGTCACTCACCTCGTGGGGCATGTGAACCTATCCGATTGCAAGACGGTTGGCGATGCAAGAGTCTGCGCGACAGACTTCGACGCGTTCATGAAGGCGAATCTTCTCATCCCGTTCGGAATGCTATCGAGCGGGTACTTATACCGGGAAGGTATGGCGCGCCCGCACGACGACCGCGGCAAGCTCATTGCGGGCCGGAAATCCACCCCGCTCGAGGCCGCGCGGTACGGGGCAGCGGGTGGGCTGCAGACAACGCCGACGGAATACTCGAAATTCCTCATTGAAATCATCGATCCCAAGCCGCGCGATGCATACCGGCTGAGCGCCAGCAGCTTGAGGGAGATGGTTCGTCCGCAGATTGAGCTGTCAGAGTCCTTGTCGTGGGGGCTTGGATGGGAGATTCAGCACACGCGGGCTGGCGATGTAATCTCGCACGGAGGCGAAAACCCCGGCTATCAAGCCCTGGTCGCGGCGTCGATGCGGCGAAAAGCAGGCTTCGTCATCCTGACGAACGGCGACCGCGGGTACGACGAAATCATCAAGAAAGTCGTCGCGAGCGAAGAGCTGCAGCGCTTTCTTCCTACGATAGTTGCTTAGGGACGGGATTGCTCCTCGAGCAGACAATAGAATTCGCAAAGTCGTAGCGCGATAGGACGAACGGATCCTGCCGTTGATCAGCGAGGCTGCGGTCCATGGGCGGGTCGCGGCAGCCTCGCGAATGCGCACGAGAGTCGTTCTCCACGCGCAGCGCACGCTGGGCGTGCCTGCTTCATAGGGTCTTGCCGAGGAGAGTCGTCGATGCGAGTCATCGTTGCTGTCACGATAGGCTGGTTCGGAGCACTACTGTGCCTGGGGCCAGTCGGCGCCGCCGAGCCGGCGGCGAGCCGGCAAGGATTCGACCCGACGCAGGCCGTGCTCGGCAATTGGCTGGTGCAGTCGCGCGACGGCATCATCCAGATCAGCCTTGCACCCGATGGTACCTATCAGGGGCGGATCGTCGGCGGCACCGATCCCCACCAGCTCGATAGCAAGAACCCCGACCCCGCCAAGCGCCAGAATACCCTCAAGGGAACGCTGATCATGACGGGCTTGAGGTACGACGGCGACAGCCGCTGGAGCGGCGGCGCGATCTACGATCCGGACAGCGGCAAGCTCTACAAGTGCAGTTTGCAGTTGATCGACCGGGATCTTCTGAGGCTGCGCGGTTTCTTCGGTATTTCGCTGCTCGGACGCAGCCAGCTCTGGACGCGCTATCTCGGAACTCGAATGGATCTAACCGGGCCGATCCCTTGAGCTGCGAGGAGGGGCGATCACGGGATACCTCGCCGACAGGAAGGTCGTCAACCACGGGTTCCTGGGGACTCCGTGATCGCGGGACAGGCGCTTCTAAGCCTCGATGAGACGGTCCGTTCCAGTCACATCATGCTCAGTAGCCGATGGTGAAGCGCTGCTGGATATGCGCGGGCTTCTCGGCTTCATCGATCACGGCGACCGCATAGTCCTCCATAGAGATCCTGCTCTTGCCCGTCGCATCCGTGACGAGCCGATCACCGCCCAGGCGAAAATGGCCCGTGCGAGTGCCAGGTCTGATGGTCTCCGCGGGACTGAGGTACGTCCAGGGCACGTCCGTGACCGTGCGGTAGTAGTCGAGGGCGACCTTCTGTCCGTGCACTTCCCCCCGATAGGCGACCGGGATGCTGTCTTCCACCAGCACTCCAGGCGATCGCTCGAGACTTCCCGCGCCACCCACGACGATGAGGTGCGGCGCACGAGGTCCGAGGCTCCGCAGTGCCGCGATGAGCACTTCCGCCGCCCGCCGATAGCCCCCGAAGTCGGGCTCTGGCCTGCGGAAGGAAACGGCACAAACGACTACGTCTGCGCCGCTGATCGTGCGGGCCACCTGCGCCGAATCGAGCACGTCGCCCTTTAGGACGTAGAGCCGGGCGCTATGCTCGGTCATGCTCGAGGGGTCGCGCACGACGACGGTCACCGTGTGCCCACGATTCAAGGCTTCGCGGACGATGCGCTGGCCGATATTGCCGGTGCCTCCGTAGACCACGATCCTCAGGGGATGGGCAGCCCGCGCGAGTCCCGCCGACGCGGCCAGAACGACCGTGCACAGAAGTAAGGCCAGCAGTCGCTTCATGGCGTCATGATACCTCGGGCGGGCAGCTTGCGAGCTCTCCGTCCACCGATGATAAAGTACCACTGGCCGGTCTTCGCCGGTCAGCCTTGGCGCTCCTGCCGAGGCGTCGCACGCTCGGGAGCACCACGGTGGGCCGACTCGCTACCTTGCGATCATTCGGGCAGGATTCGTCCGTCCTCGGCAAGAAGGTCAAGCCCGGCACGGCGCGGCGCACGCTCGCGTTTGCCGCCCCTTATGCTCCGCTCCTCTGCTGCTTCGTGCTCGTCGTCATTCTGAGCGCGGCCATCGGTACCGCCAACCCCCTCATCTATCGCCAGATCATCAACAACGGGATCCTGAGGGGGAACGCCCCGCTGATCGTCAAGCTCGCCCTGCTCATCGCAGGGCTCGGGCTCTTCGACTCGGCGCTCGGCCTTCTGCAGACCTATCTCTCCTCGAGGATCGGGAGCGCAATCGTGCTCGCGCTGCGCTCGCGGCTTTTCGAGCACATCCAGCGGATGCCGCTCGCCTTCTTCACGCGCACCCAGACGGGGGCGCTCGTCAGCCGACTCAGCACCGACGTATCGGGAGCGCGGACCGCCTTCACGGATATCCTCTCGAACGGCGTGGGCAACCTCATCACCGTGAGCCTCATCATCGGCGCGATGTTCGTGCTCTCCTGGCGGATCACGCTGGTCGCGATGGTCCTGCTGCCGCTCTTCGTCCTGCCGTCACGCTCGTTCGGCCGCAAGCTCCAGGCGATCACTCGCGAGACCTTCGACCTGGTTGCGCAAATGAACACGCTCATGGTCGAGCGCTTCAACGTCGCGGGCGCACTCCTTGCCAAGCTCTTCGGCAATCCACAAAGCGACGCCGGCCTATTTGAGGAGCGCGCCGCACGGGTGTCGAGTATCGCCGTCAAGCAAGCCGTCTATGGGCGGCTCTTCATCACGGCGCTCCTGCTCATGGCCTCCTTCGCGACGGCGCTCGCCTACGGCTGGGGTGGCGTGCTCGTCGTGCGGCACACGCTCGATCTCGGTACGGTCGTCGCGCTCGTGTCCTACCTTGCGCGGCTCTACTGGCCGCTGCTCGGTCTCTCGAACATCCAGGTGAGCGTGATGACCGCTCTCGTGTCGTTCGAGCGGGTCTTCGAGGTGCTGGATCTCGAGCCCATGATCCGCGAGAAGCCGGGCGCCACGCGGATTCCTGAGGGGCCGGCGGCGATCGCCTTCGAGCGCGTGCACTTCCGCTATCCCTCGGCTGCCGAGGTGTCGCTCGCTTCGCTCGAGTCCATCGCGGTGCCCGACAAGAGGCCCTCGAAGGTGGTGCTGCACGATGTGACGTTCACGGCGGAGGCCGGTGAGCTCGTCGCCCTCGTCGGGCCCTCGGGGGGCGGAAAGACGACGATCACGCATCTGCTGGCGCGGCTCTACGACGTGCAGCAAGGAGCGGTTCGGATCCACGGCCTCGACGTCCGCGATGCAACCCTCGAGTCGCTCCGGCAACGCATTGGCGTCGTCACGCAGGATGCGCATCTCTTCCACGATACGATTCGCGCAAATCTCGTCTATGCCCGTCCCGGGGCTACCGACGAGCAGATCCGGGACGCGCTCGGCGCCGCGCAGATCCTGGAGCTCGTCGAGTCCCTGCCCGACGGGCTCGATACGATGGTGGGGGAGCGCGGTTACCGCTTCTCGGGCGGTGAGAAACAGCGCCTCGCCATCGCGCGCCTGCTCCTCAAGGCACCCGACATCGTGGTCCTCGACGAGGCGACCGCGCACCTCGACTCCGAGTCGGAGGCCGCGATCCAGCGTGCGCTCGAGCATGCGCTTGCCGGACGCACCTCGATCGTGATCGCCCATCGGCTCTCGACCATCCTCAAGGCCGACCAGATCCTCACCGTGCAGAACGGCCGCATCGTCGAGCGCGGCAGCCATGCCGAGCTCTTGGCGGCGGAGGGAGTCTATTCGGAGCTCTACCGTCGTCAGCTCCTGGGCTCGCACGATGCACCGCGGGCTTAGGCCCCAATCTCCCCCATCCGTGGGGTGCTCCGAGCGTTACGGCGGCGCGAGCGGTCGCGCGGCAGGGCCGTCAGGATTTCCCGTGCCGGGGTTGGGCGGCCTGTTCGGCCGGGCAACCAGGGTGCAAGTTGCGGCTACTCGCCCTCGAGGCGTATCGAGTTGTACGGTCTCGCCGACCGATTTCCCCTGGCACGCGGCCAGGGCTTGCGGGTTGAAGCCGCCCCCGAAGCGGCCTCTGCCTGCGCCCCCGAAGCGACCGAATCCCCCAAAGCCGCCATTGGCGCCGATAAATTGAAGCGATTGCTGGAAGCGGATCGCATCACCCGACCTTGCAATAGCATTGGGGGGCGAGGACTCGCCATCCAATACAAACAGATGGTCGTTGACGAAGAAAATCGCGATGGCCGAGCGACTTCCGTCAGAGCCGTTGACGCTCAATTCGCGTCCGAACTCCCGGTTGATGCGGGCGTCGATGGCCACCGTCACTGTCCCAGTAGCGCCAAAGGACTTCTCTGTCTCGGCGATCGTATTCGGTCCATCCGCCTTGACGCTCGAAAAATCGACGACCTCCAGCGTATAGGCGATTCGGTCCTGGTGAGCCGCGTAGCGTGTCATCGGCAGCGAATTGCCAGCGGGGGTCCTGAAGGTGCTCTTTTCCACCACGGGTGGCACAGGAAATTGGACGGCGAAGCCGGCGTCCGGATACGGGTACACCTTCCATTCTTGGGCGACCGCTGCAACCGGTATCAGCCAGGCTGTCACCAAAATCGCAACTGCACCCCTCATCGACAACCTCCGTAAACGAGATTCGGCCGCTAGGAGCGGGCTGCGGGGCGCTGTCCGAGCACCTTGCCATTCGGCAACGTGACCGAGATCAGCTGACCGCCGTAAGAGCCGTCTCGGAGTGGATGAATTTGTACCACCACCTTGTCGCCAGGATGAACGGCAGTCTGCGTCCACCCGAACCTTTCCAGCTGGCCAGCGCCGCCGAGCTCCAGCGACCATTCGTTCTGGTTCCCGTTGGCGTCCGGAACCATGATACGCAGCCATCCGTGCGGGTTGATCAGCTCGAACTCCTTGACCGTTCCCGCGATTGTTTGCGATTGGCTCCGGTCGAACATGGCGAAGGAGTGGTGGGCGCCAGCCGTCGTGGCAAACGAGAGAGACAGCAAGGTCAGCCACGTGATGGGCGGAAAGCGCTTCATGGTCGAACTCCCGTTTGCGCACCAGACTCGTATGCCGACAGCGCGAGAGACAGGTTCATCATGACAGCCCGAGGACGCATAGTTTATACGCTCTGATCCCTTCGAACGCATATTTCAAATCATTAAAACTTCATGCCAGGCGCGGAATTCACACGGTATGTACGGATTTGAAACGGAAGCGAGGCTCGTTGGGCACGAAGAGATACATCTGGCGGAAGGATTCCACGAACGGGAAGGAGCCCAGGGCAGAGGGCTCGCCAACCCAATCCGGATTGGAATGCGCGGAGGCGTTGCGTATCGCGAGCGCCAGGCCTCGGAAGCAACGCACAGCAGAGCCGGCCGTTCCCGATGCCGTCCCGCTGTCCTCGACCGCGCGACATGCCTTCTGCGCATTTGCGCGCTGTTCCCGGACCGCAACACTCGCAAATGGAGCACTATCAATCACTTGCTCGCGGCGGCTTGATTCTGGTCTGGATCGAGCGACAGAGGAGCCGCCGCGGCCGCCGTACGCATCACGGCGACAGGCGCGTTGGATTCCGTACTATCAAACAGTTACGCTCATCCGCGATCCACGGTGCCGCTTTGGCATGCATGTTGCTCCAGCTCCACCACGCTTGACTTGCGCCGGGGGGCGGAGCGATGAGCACACATAATGCAGTCTCAAGGACTGCCGTCATGGCTTTTACTGTGAGTGCGCTCTGCGCACCTCCGTCCTGGACGTTCGCACAGCCGATCGATCCGGGCGTGCGGCAGTCTGCGACAGACGGCGGCCCTCCGGCGCCGCTTCCCAACCTTACCGCTGATGAGCTTGCGTTCTATCAGGACGGCTTGTCGCGTTTTACGACCGTGGAGGTCGTATCCGGCGCGAGCAGCGGTCAAGGAAACGGGTTGGGCCCGCGATTCAACTCGAATCAGTGCTCCTCCTGCCACGTACAGCCCTACGTGGGCGGCTCGAGCCCCGCCTCGAACCCGCTCATCGCCGTCGCTTCCGCAGATGGCGCCACGAACACGGTACCGTGGTTCATCGCGGCGGATGGACCTGTTCGAGAAGCGCGATTCGTGAAATCGAGCGGCGTTCCGGACGGTAGCGTGCATGCGCTCTTCGTCGTCACCGGACGAGCCGATGCCGGCAGCTGCGATATCGCCCAGCCGGACTTCCTCCCCGCGGGCGACGCGGTGACCGCCCAGGGGGGGAACAGCAACATCGTCTTTCGCATCCCGACCCCGCTGTTCGGAGCTGGCCTGATCGAGGCGATTCCGGATGGGACCATTCTGGCCAACATGAATGCAAACGCGGCGGAGAAGGCGAATGCCGGAGTGCGGGGACATGCGAATGCCGTGCAAGGAGGCAACGTCAACCTGAGCGCGAATGACGGCACCATCACGCGCTTCGGCTGGAAGGCACAGAACAAGTCGTTGCTCATGTTTGCCGGTGAGGCCTACAACGTCGAGATGGGCATCTCCAATCAACTGTTCCCGCAGGAGCGTGACGAAACGCCGAACTGCCAGGGCGGGAATGCCACCCCCAACGATACGAGCAACTTCTCCGCCTCCCCGGCGACCGCCGTGCTATCCGATATCGAGGCGTTCGCCGATTTCACTCGCCTGCTCGCACCGCCCGCTCCCGCACCCGCGACCGCCTCGACGCAGAGCGGGGCGGCGCAATTCAGGACTATCGGCTGCTCGCTCTGTCACACCCCAACCCTGATGACCGGCACCGCCATTGCGAGCGGCTCTGCGACCGTGCCGAGCATCGCTCTGTCGAACCAGCCTGCGAACCTCTACTCCGATCTGTTGGTGCACCACATGGGCACGGGCCTGGCGGATGGAATCACGCAGGGGAGTGCAGGGCCGGACGAGTTTCGTACCGCTCCGCTGTGGGGTGTCGGACAGCGCGTCTACTTCCTGCACGATGGGCGTACGGACAATATCGTTCAGGCGATCGAGGATCACGCGAGTCCGGGGAGCGAGGCGAATCAGGTGATCCGGAGCTTCAACGCGCTGTCCGCGCAGGATCAGCAGGATCTGATCGATTTCCTGCGCTCGCTCTGACGCACCTCTTGCTTTCAGCCTCGAAGTCGATCCTGCCGGAGCCGTCGTGAGGGCGGCGGCCCCTCAGTCGCCGCTCTTGAAG
The DNA here is from genome assembly GCA_030043215.1 of Gammaproteobacteria bacterium. Lineage (GTDB taxonomy): Bacteria > Pseudomonadota > Gammaproteobacteria > Steroidobacterales > Steroidobacteraceae > JASHUC01. The sequence continues at coordinate 2,893 of JASHYG010000376.1, read as the reverse complement.
AGCTCCCGCGAGATGTATCCTGCGATGTCGCGGAGCTGCTCGGGCTTCAACGCCCCGTGGAACGAGGGCATGTTCTGATTCTTGCCGAGCGTCGCAGTCGCGATGATGTAGCGCTCGTTCCCGGCGACGCTCGCGAGCGGCGCTCCCCCACCGTGGCCGCCCATGCCCGTCGTTCCGTGGCAGGCGACGCAGTAGAGGCCGTACAGCCGCCGGCCGTCCGAGAGGTCGGGCTTCCCGGGAGCGTAGACGACCGGCACCGCCGTGCCGGCGCCTCCGGCACCGGGAAGCGGCGTCGGGAGCGAGGGCATGCGGCCAGAGGGTGAGAAGAGCCACACGCTGTCGCCCCTGCTGTCGGCACCGTAGAGGGTGCCGGCGGAGAGAACGGCGACATACTGCTCGCCGTCGTACGTGAACGTGCTCGCAGGCGCGTTGACGCCGGCATCGGTCTGGAATTCCCACAGGCGCTTGCCGTTCGACTCATCGAGCGCGGTGAGCCGTCCATCGCTGCGCCCGACGAACACGAGGCCGCCCTTCGTCACGAGCGTGCCGCTCATGCAGGCGTCGGGCCACGCCTGCTCCCACACGAGGCGGTTCGTCGTGAGATCGAAGGAGGCGAAGACGCCCCGCCCCCGATTGCCGGTCAATGCCAAGCGGCCGAGGCGCTCGGCAGTCTGGTTGAAGTCCGGCGGCTTGAACCGGCTGGTCTCGTGATGGGACTCGCCGAGACGGTCGATGCCGCAGACGAAGAAGTGGTGGCTCTGCGGGTCGTAGGAGCTCGGCGGCCAGTTGACGGCCATCTGCGGGCGGTACACGACCGGCGTCGTCCAGTAGGGCGTGAAGATGCGGCCGTGGTTCACGAGCGTGAAGCCTTCGGGGGCGATATCGACTTCGAGGGGAAAGAGGGGATCCCCGATGGGGTAGGGCTGCGTCGCAGCCGTGTCCTGGCGCGGCTCCTGCGGCACGGGACGCTCCGTGATGCCAATGAGAGGCTGTCCCGTCGCACGGTCGAGGACGTAGACCCAGCCTGTCTTGCAGATCTCCGCGATACCCTTGCGGGGTGTTCCGCGGTAGACGGCATCGAAGAGTACGACGGGATTGGGGCAGTCGTAGTCCCAGATGTCGTGGTGCACCATCTGGAAGTACCAGCGGAGCTTGCCGGTCGTCACATCGAGGGCGACCATCGAGGAGGTAAAGAGGTTATCGCCGGCGCGCTGGTCGCCGCCATAATCCGGGCTCGGGTTGCCGGTCGTGAAGTAGAGGAGGCCGAGCTGCGGATCGACGGCCGGGGTCTGCCAGATCGATGCGCCTCCCTGCTTCCAGGCATCGTTATCCTGCGGCCAGGTGTCGTGGCCGAGCTCGCCGGGACCGGGGACGGTGTAGAACGTCCAGATGAGCTTGCCGGTGGTTGCGTTGAACGCCTGCATTCGCCCCCGCATGCCGATGTCCGCGCCCGCGAAGCCCGTGATGACCATGCCCTCGTAGTAGAGCGGCGCGGCGGTGATCGAGTAGCCCTGCAGGGGATCGGCAGCCTGAACGGACCAAACGACCTTGCCCGTGCTCTGGTCGAGCGCGACGAGCTGCGCATCGAGCCGGCCGACGAACACCTTGCCGTCACCGAGCGCAACGCCGCGTGAGAGCCAGCCGCAGCAGACCTTCACCCGATCCGGGTCGAGGTGGGCGAGATACCGCCACAGGATCTTGCCGGTCCGCACATCGAGCGCGAACACATCGTCCGCTCCCGTGACGACGTACAGCACGCCGCGGTAGAAGAGCGGCTGCGCCTGCCCCGAGTACTGGGGGCTCACGCCCGAGCCGTCGAGGTGGGTGCGCCAGTTGGCCTTCAGGTCCTGGACGGTGCTGCGATCGATCTGGGTGAGCGGTGAGTACCTCTGGTTGAAGAGATTCCCACCGTTCGTGATCCAGCCGGTCTGCGGCGGCGCGGCCAGCTGCTGCGCCGTGAAGGCCGGCGCGAGGGAAATCGGCGGCGTCGTCGGCCCGGCGAATACCCCGGCTGCGCCGAGGATCAAGGCCGTGCCGCAGAGCAGCCGGCCGGCAAAGCATGCCACGAGCATCTCGATGCGCCCCCCACAGAGCAACCGACGCGTGAGTATATCGGCTCGCGCTCCCGAGACCCCATCGACATGAATTGTCGGCGCGCTCGAGGAAGCGGTGCCGTCGGTCGCTGCGCCCGGCCATGAGCTCGATGTCACCGTATCACAACACTTTTGAGAGCCCATCGAGACCGCTATTCGGTAGACTGCGAGCGAATAGGGGGCAGCTTCGGTGAAGTTCTTCCCACTCATCTGGGCAGCTCTGTTGCGCAAGCCGGCGGAGGCGGCGCTGACGTTTCTGGCCATCACGGCCGCCTTCACCCTCCTGTCGCTGATGATCGGCCTGAATCTGACGACGCAGCAGATCCTCGATCGGACGCGGATGGATCGCCTGTGGGTCGATCCGCGGTTTCCCGATGAGCCCGGCCTGCCGCTCGCACTCACCGGACAGATCGCGCGCATCGACGGTGTGACCGGTGTCGGGGCCTACCACTGGCTCGGCGGCTATCACGTCGATCCGCACCAGCACGTCGGCATTGTCATGATGAACGAAGGGATGAGAGTCGCGTGGTCGGAAGGATCGCTTACCCCTCGGCAATGGGACGAGCTCTCTGAAAGGCCCTCCGGCATCTTCGTGAGCGTCAAGGCGGCGGAGAAGTGGGGTCTCAAGGAGGGCGACAGGTTCACCCTCGTCACCGGGGCGAACAGTCGCAACGACGGCGGCACGAGCTGGGATTTTCAGGTGCTCGGCGTCGTTCCCGATTACTGGGACTGGTCGCAGCCCCAGAACGGCTTCATCATCGGCAATGCGACGTACCTCGAGAATACGGAGCCCCTGAGCC
>JASHYG010000375.1 GCA_030043215.1 Gammaproteobacteria bacterium | reverse complement strand
ACATCGATCGGCTTGCCCTCGAGGATGTTGCGCGTGAACAGGAACAGCGCCATGTCCGGGCGTCCCCAGGGACCGTAGACGGTGAAGAACCTGAGACCGGTCGTCGGGACCTCGAACAGGGACGAATACGTGTGCGCCATCAGCTCGTTCGCGCGCTTGGTCGCGGCGTAGAGCGAGAGCGGATGGTCGGCGATCCGGTGCACCGAGAACGGCATGTTGGTGTTGGCGCCGTACACGGAGCTGGTCGAGGCATAGACCAGGTGCCCGACGGCATGGTGACGGCAGCCTTCCAGGACGTTGAGCGTGCCGGTCACGTTGCTCTTCACGTACGCATGAGGCGCCTCGAGCGAGTAGCGCACGCCCGCCTGGGCGGCGAGGTGCACGACGCGCTCGAATCCCTCGCGGGCGAAGAGGCCCGCGATGGCGGTGTCGTCGGCGAGATCGAGCTGCGCAAAGCGGAAGCGTGGCTGGGTCGTCAGCTGCGCGAGGCGCGCCTTCTTGAGCGTCACGTCGTAGTAGTCGTTGAGATTGTCGAGCCCGACGACCTCCTCGCCGCGCGCGAGGAGCCGCTGGGCGGTGTGAAAGCCGATGAAGCCCGCGGCGCCGGTGACGAGGACCTTCACTTCGATCGGCCCACCGCGGGCGGCTCCAAGGTCCGCCATACGCAGCCCTCGGGGGATTTCTTCGCGATGAGATCGAGGAACGCCTCGTGGGCCTGCCGCTCCTCCTCCGATGCCGCGACGACGCGGAGCGGAGCCGGCGGGCGAACGAGCGCCCGGACCGTCCGCGTCTCCTTCGCGCTCGGGGAGCCGGCCGCTTGCCCGAGCGCCAGGGCGCCCTGGCCGCCCGTCATCGCGAGATACACCTCGGCGAGCAGCTGGGCATCGAGCAGAGCCCCGTGCAGCTCGCGCCGCGAGTTGTCGACGCTGTAGCGCTTGCACAGCGCATCGAGGCTGTTGCGCTGCCCGGGATGCATCTCGCGGGCGAGCGAGAGGGAGTCGAGCACGTGACACAGAGTCCCGATCGTGCGGGGCGTGCCAGGCAGGCGCCCCAGCTCGGCGTCGAGGAAGGCCACGTCGAACGCCGCGTTGTGAATCACCAGCTCGGCGCCTGCGATGAAAGCGAGCAGCTCATCGGCGATCTCGGCAAACCGCGGCTCGCGCTCGAGCTCCGCGCGCGTGAGGCCGTGCACGGCGAGCGCACCCTCGTCGATGTCGCGCTCGGGATTCAAGTAGCGGTGGAAGCGCCGCCCGGTCGCACGGCGGTTCACGAGCTCGACACACCCGATCTCGATCACCCGGTGACCGAGTCCCGGCTCGAGGCCCGTGGTTTCCGTGTCGAGAACGATCTGCCTCATGGGCCCGGGATCTTACCCGTTGAGCGCATCGATCGCTCGATTCGCGAGCGCGTCGACCCGCTCGTTTCCCGGCACTCCGGCATGTCCGGGGACCCAGTGCCACTCCACGCTATGAGAGGCGGCCAGCTCATCGAGCCTCTCCCACAGGTCCTGGTTCTTCACGGGCTTGCGGTCGGAGGTCCGCCACCCTCGCGCCTTCCATCTCGGCAGCCACTCGGTGATCCCTCGGCGCACGTATTCGGAATCCGTGAAGAGGCGCACCTCGACCGGCCGCTTGAGCGCCTCGAGGGCCCGGATGACGGCGGTGAGCTCCATCCGGTTGTTGGTCGTGAGCGCTTCCGCGCCGGAGAGCTCCTTCTCGCTCCCGCCGTATGAGAGCAGCGCCGCCCAGCCCCCGGGACCGGGGTTTCCGCGGCATGCGCCGTCGGTGTAGATCTCGACAGCCGTCAAGACTGCTGCCGGGTCGTCGGCTTGACCAGCCCGCCGAGGACGGCCGACTTCTCCTTGAAGCGCGGCCGGATGACGGGCGTGAGTGTGTACAGGCGCTTGCGCGCCTTGAGCAGATAAGCCCCGGCCGGCAGGGGGTTGAGCAGCCCGTGGCGCAGCATCCTCGCGTTGCCGGCCTGCGGCTCCGGGGCCGCGCGCCACGGACTTCGGTACAGGTACCCGCGCGATGCGACGACCTCGTAGCCGAGGAGGACGAGCCACTCCCGCACCCGCCGCTCCGAGAGAATGCGCCGTATGCCCGGCGGGAAACCGCTACGCGTGCCTCGCGCTCTGAGGCCCCAGAGGCTCAGCGGGCAGAAGCCCAGCACGAGCAGCTGCCCATCCCCCACGAGCACCCTGTCGACTTCCCGGACGATCGCGTATGGATCGGCTGCGAACTCCAGCGCGTGGGGCAGCAAGGCTGCATCGACCGAATCGCTCACGATCGGCACATGCGAGGGCCGCCCGATTATGTCCGCTCCCGCCGCGAGGGTGCTCGGCGCGACGACCGTGTGGCGGCGCGTGCGCGCTCCGGCGATCAGCTCGCGCCCGGCTCCCCTTGCGCCGATTTGCAGGAATTCCCAGCCGAAAACGTCCTCGAGCGCCTCGGCGAGCAGCTCCGATTCGGCCGATATGACAGCGTGCCCAAGCGGGCTGCGCCACCAGGCGCGGAGCGCGACGTCCCGGTCCGGTGGGGCCGTAGAATTAAGATTCGGAGAGATCACGACAAAAGAGTAGCAATTCTGTGAAGTGCCCGGGTAAATTCCCGGTCGCGAACGCATACTTTGGTTTCCTGGACCTTGCACGGGGGGGAACGCCGAGCAGGGCTCACGAATTATTGAGCTCGCACTCCTCGAAAGCCCGGCTCGACCGGGGCGCTCGAGGACGCCGGGCCGAGTACGCCGCCCAGCGCGTTTGGAGACCCTCGCTGGCGCCGTGTTGACCAGCCATTGCATCGAGGGTGCGGACTTTGACCACGGAAACGCTTCGGTGGACGCATTCGGCCGTTTTGCTGGGTGCGGCGCTCGCCCTGACGGCCTGCGCGCATGCCCCCCTCGCTCCATCGAGCGCCCCGCAGACCGTGGTCCGCATTACGCTCGAGCCGCCAAACCTACCGGACATCCCGGACATTTCCGCCCCCGGCAGCCCGGCGACGGCCGCTAACTCAGGCCCAGCAGCCAGCTCGGCGGCCAGCTCGTCCGCGCCCGCCGCTGCGGGCACGGCGGCGCCCGCTCCGCTCGCCGCGCAATCGCCGGAACCGGTCGCGGGGATCAATCCCGCCGATTACGCCGATCTCTTCGACCGCATCCGCGCCGGTTTCAAGCTCGACGACGTGGACCGCGACGCGGTCACACGCCAGCTCGACTGGTTCGTCGCCAACCCTGATTATGTTCAACAGGCGTTCCAGCGCGCGGCGCTGTACCTCTACCACATCACGACCCAGCTCGAGTCCCGGGGGATGCCGCTCGAGCTCGCGCTGCTGCCGGTGATCGAGAGCGCCTACGAGCCTTACGCCTACTCCCGCGCCCGCGCCATGGGGCTGTGGCAGTTCATCCCCGGCACCGGCTCCCGGTTCGGGCTCAAGCAGAACTGGTGGTACGACGGCCGGCGCGATGTCATCGAATCGACCCGCGCGGCGCTCGACTACCTCCAGTACCTGCACGACGAGTTCAACGGCGACTGGCTGCTCGCCATCGCGGCCTACAACTGCGGCGAGGCCGAGGTCACCGCGGCCGTGCAGCACAACGAGAGGCGAGGCCGCCCGATCGACTTCTGGCACCTGAGGCTGCCGGCCGAGACTCGCGCATACGTGCCGAAGCTGCTCGCCATGAAGAGGCTGGTCGCGAGCCCGGAGAGCTACGGACTCACCTTCTCTCCCGTTCCCAACAAGCCCTACTTCATCCGTGTCGACACCCGCGGCCAGATCGACCTGCGAGTGGCCGCGGAGATCGCTGGCGTCTCGGCGGACGTGATCTACGAGCTCAACCCCGCGTTCCACCGCTGGGCGACGGATCCCTCGGGGCCCTTCTACCTCCTCCTGCCGACCGGCGCCGCGCCGACCTTTCTCGCCAACGTCGTCCAGCTGAGCGCGGACGAGCGCATGAGAGTCGATCACTACGTCGTACGGCACGGGGACACCATGGCGAGGATCGCCCGTCACTTTGGTACGACACCCGACGTCATCCGCCAGCTCAATGACCTGCCAAGCGGTGCGGTCGTCATCGGCAATGAGCTGCGCGTGCCTGCGGATGTGAACGAGCTGCCGCGGAAAGTGCTTCTGGCCGCCGCTCGAGTCGACGCGCGCAACCGCAGGCTGCTGCGGCCGCACATGCGCGTCGTGGTCCACCGCGGCGATTCGCTCTGGGCCATCGCGCGCCGCCACGGAGTGGATGTCCACACCCTGGCCCTGCTCAACGGCATCCAGCCTGGCGATACGCTGCACGCGGGACAGCGGCTCACGCTCACCTCGACCAAGGTGAGCGGCAGCAGCGACATCGACAGCGACTACGATGCGAGCCCGACCTCTTCCTCCCAGCGCACACGCCGAGTGACCTACATCGTGCGCTCAGGCGATACGCTCTACCGCATCTCACGGGTCTTCCAGGTGAGCGTGCAGCAGATCGTGAGCTGGAACCAGCTCGCGCACACGAGCCTGTGGCCGGGGGAACGCCTGCTCATCCGTCTCGCGCGGCAGTAAGGGGCATGGGCTTCCTCACCGGCAAGCGCGCGCTGATCGTGGGCGTCGCCACCGACCGCTCGATCGCCTGGGGCATCGCGAAGGCCATGCACCGGGAGGGCGCCGAGCTCGCCTTCTCGTACCAGAACGAGCGCCTGCTGGAGCGCGTCCAACCGCTCGCCGAGTCGCTGGGGTCGCGCATCACGCTGCCGCTCGACGTGGGGACCGACGCGCAGATCGACGAGGCGTTCGATCGCCTCCGGCGCGAATGGGGACACCTCGACATCGTGGTCCATGCGGTCGCCAACGCCCCTCGCGAGGCGCTCACCGGCGGGTTCGTCGACAGCACCTCCCGGGAGGCCTTTCGGGCGGCTCACGACGTATCGAGCTACAGTCTCACGGCCCTCGCGCGCGCTGCGCGGCCGCTCATGCAGGGACGCGCAGGTGCGCTGCTCACGCTCACCTATCTCGGCGCCATCCGCTCGATCCCCAATTACAACGTCATGGGCGTCGCCAAGGCGAGTCTCGAGGCGAGCGTGCGCTTCCTGGCGGCCGACTTGGGGCCGCTCGGTATCCGCGTGAATGGCATATCGGCCGGTCCCGTCAGGACACTGGCCGCGGCCGGAATCTCGGGCTTCCGCAAGATGCTTGCGCGGGTGGCCGAGGCCGCTCCGCTGCGCCGCAACGTCACGCTCGAGGACGTGGGTAACGCCGCCGCCTTTCTCTGCTCGGACCTCGCAGCGGGGATCACCGGAGAGATTCTGTACGTCGATAGCGGTTTCAGCACCGTCGGCATGAGCTTCCCGCAGGAATCCGAGAGCTAGCCGCCGGCGAGCCGCGCGCTCACTGCTGGTCGAACACGTCCAGGTTCTTCTTCACCTTCGCGGTGAAGCGCAGCTG
>JASHYG010000034.1 GCA_030043215.1 Gammaproteobacteria bacterium | reverse complement strand
CTGAAGGGCAGCTTGGCGATGTCCCCGCGGTCGTAGGCGATGAGCGCTCGGCGCAGGAATCCTCCGAGCCGGATGCCGCCGCTCCCCTCGTAGGAGGTGAGATTGTTCGTCTCCCCGAGCGGATAGTTGAACTCCTTCTGCCGGGTCTTCACGTACACGTCCGTATCGGTCAGCTCCCCGAAATAGATCTCGGGACGCGCGACGTTGAATCCCGGGATCGTGCTCTGCACCGGCATGTTGCTCAAGACGAGGGTCGGCAGCCCCTCGGGCGTGAAGCCGTTGACGGGGTTCATGGTGATCCCGTACCCGTGGGTGTAGATGAGCTTCTCGTTGATCCAGTTGCGGCTGCTCGAGGGCAGCTTCTCGACGTTGAGCTCGCGCGCGGCGAGCATCATCTCCCGGACCGAGCCACCGAGCCGGTAGCGATCGATGTCGATCTCCGGGAAGTCGTAGTAGGTGCGGATCTCCTGGATCTGCCGCAGCGTATCCTGCAGCGCGCGCCAATCCCACAGTCGAATGTTGTCGAGCGTCGTCCGATTCTCGAGCGGATCGACCGCATCGACGCCGGAGTCCGCGGGAAAAGGGTGGGTCTGGATGCGGTCGAGCCCATAGGCGGCTCGAGTGAGCTCGATGTTGCGCGCGATGTATGGCCGCTCGCGGACCAGCTGGTTCGGCTTGACGATGAACGTGCTCACGTACCAGCCGGCGAGGCCGATGACGATGTAGCACGCCACGGCGGGAACGATCGAGGCCCCGAGCCAGGCCGGGTGAGGCGCCCGCAGAGCGCTGACCGCCGCCGTTACCGCTCCGACGACCAGCGCCGCGCAGACGACCAGCAAGCCGTTCACGGTGATGTGGGCGTCCGTATACGTGACGCCCGAGAAGATAGTGTTGTCCTCGAAGAGCCGCTCGAAGCGCCCGAGGTACACGCGCGCGGCGATCGCGAGCAGCAGGGCTGCGGAGGCGATGGCGAGGCCGCGCCACGGCCTCACGGGGCTCACGGTCAGGCGGTTGAAGGTGAGCGCGCGCGCGCCGGTCGTGAGTCCGACGAAGACCGCCGCAACCACGCAGACGATCACCGTGAGCATGAGAAGCCACCCGGTGACGAGCTGCCACGCGGGGAGGGAGAACAGGTAGAAGCCGAGCGGCTTGCCGAAGATCGGGTCCGTCGCGGCCGCGGTCCCGCCGTGAGGCGCATACCACCAGAGCGCGAGCGTCGACCAGCTCGCCATCATGCTGGTGCCGACCTCCGCGGCGATCGCGAGGGACACGACGAGCGCCGCGAGATTGAGCAGCGGCCCGATGGGCAAGGACACCCGCTGCCGGTTGACGAGGATCGTGGCGCCGATCAACTCATCGAGGCGCGCCGGCCGCAGCGCCCAGAACCCCCCGTACAGCACGGCGAACGTGACGGCCGCGAACAGGCTGAAAATCGCGACCTGCAGATCGAGGCGCGTCCAGAACACGGATGCATAGCCGAGCGAGGTGAACCAGAGCGAATCCACGTAGTACGAGATGGTCGTGGAGCCGGCGTAGGCCACGGCCGCGAGCGCGACGATCGCTACGATCAGGACTCGCGAGAGCCGCGGGCGAGTCGGACCTCCTATGGCCTTGGTGTCGGCGAACGGATCACGTCTCATGCCCCCTCCCCCTCGTCCGGAGCGATGCCGGCTCAGCGCCACAGATTGCTGCGGGCGAGGTCGATGATCTCATCTCCCCGCCCGGGGGGTGCAAGGATATCAGCCTGCCCGCAGGTGGTGCGTGAGGAATCCCTGCGCGAGACTATCCGCGTGGCGAACCGCCATCCACCAGGCCCGATCCCATGGATTCAAAGCCCTCGTGCGCTCCCGCGGACCACTTCAGCCCCGAGCGCTTGCGGCTGCGGGAGCTGCGCGGGGCTCTCACCGCACTCCGCAAGGAGTTGCCGCTGCTTCGTCGCGTGGCGGCAGGCGCTCACCACGGTGCGATCTCCGCCTGCGCAGCCCTCTGCGCCTACCTCCCGGCCCGGGCGCTCGGGCTGCAGGAGAGCTTCTGGTGCGCGATCACTGCCGTCTCCGTCGTGCAGACCGAGTTCCAGGCGACCGAGACGACCGCACGCGACCAGTTCATCGGCGCGGCGGTCGGCGGGAGCATCGGCGTCGGCGCGGCGTTCCTCCCCGGTCCGCACCTCCTCTTCTACAGCGCCGCGATCATCCTCTCGATGTTGACGTGCTGGGCCTTCAACGTCCCGAGCGCGAGCCGCCTGGCGGGTACCACCGCGACCATCATTCTTCTCGTGCCCCACACCGGCTCGCCTGAGCGGATGTTCGGGTCGCGCCTCTCGGAGGTCGGCTGGGGCGTGTGCGTCGCGATCGCGGTGGTGTGGCTCGCGGGCCGTCTTCCGGCGAGGCGTGCGCTGCCGCTCGAGGGCAAGCCGTGATCGGGCTGAGGCCCCACCGTACCCCGGATCGCCGCACGCTGCAATAAAACGGCAACATTCGTGCACTAAGGATGGCGCTGCGGCTCGATCGCGGCGGCCCGAACACCCCGCGCAGTGGGCCCGTGACCTCCACAACTTCAGGAGACGGGACAATGTCGAATGTGGTCGAGGGCGCCCCGCGTGGGGGAACGGGGTCGAGGACGGTACAGGAGTACATCGACGAGCTGCCCACCTGGCCCGATGGCACGCGGCTCAAGTCCGCGCCGATGACGGGCATGCAGTGGCGCATCTGGTCGCTCGCCGCGGCCGGCAAGTTCTTCGAGGGCTTCGTCGTCTTCATGACCGGCGTCGCGCTGCCGCTCATCGTCCGCGAGTTTCATGTCGCCCCCGCCGAGAAAGGCATCGTCAGCGCCGCGAGCCTCGCCGGCATCCTGTTCGGCGCCGTGCTCCTCGGCGGCATGTCCGATTATTTCGGCCGCAAGCGGATGTTCATCGCGGAGATGGTGATCTTCGTCGCCTTCCTGGTCCTGCTGATCTTCTGCTCCAATTTCCTCTCGCTCGCGGTCTGCCTGTTCGGCCTGGGCCTCGCGCTCGGCTGTGATTACCCCACCGCCCACATGATCATCTCGGAGAATATTCCGAGCGCCAATCGCGGCAAGCTCGTCCTCGCCGCCTTCGGATTCCAGTCGCTCGGCGCGCTCGGGGGCACCGGCGTCGGCTGCATCGTGCTCCTGCTCGATCCGACACTCTCGGCGTGGCGGTGGATGTTCGCGACGGCCCTCGTCCCCGCGCTGGCCGTGACCATCGGCCGCTTCTTCGTCGTGGAGAGCGCCAACTGGCTGTCCGTGCGCGGCGCACACGACCAGGCCGAGAAAACCGTGAGCAAGCTGCTGCTGCGCAAGCCGCAGTATCCGACCGCGATCCGCCTCGCGCGTCACGGCGCGGGTGCCGCTCGGGAGACCGTCGGTCGGCCATCCTTCTGGGCGCTCTTCGACAGCCGCAACCTCCGTGCCACCATCTTTGCCTCCGTTCCCTGGTTCATCCAGGACCTCGGCACCTACGGCATCGGCATTTTCACGCCTGTCATCCTGGCGGCCGCGCTCGGCGGCGGATCGGACCACGTTCGAAGCCTGAGCGACATGATTGCGGACAGCATCCTCGCCGCGAAGGGAGCCGCATTGATCGACGTCCTGTTGATCGTCGGCATCCTCTTCGCAGTCCTGCTCGCGGACCGCTTCGGACGCATCAAGCTGCAGATCCTCGGCTTCATCGGCTGCGCCGCCGGTCTGCTGCTCGCAAGCTTCTCGATGGATGCCGTCGGCAGCGCCAAGATCGGCTTCATCTTTGCGGGCTTCATGCTGTTCGACTTCATGACCAACCTCGGCCCGAACGCGCAGACCTACCTCCTCGCCGGCGAGGTCTTCCCGACCGAGGTCCGCGGCATGGGCGCGGGCTTCGCCGCCTCCTTCGCCAAGATCGGCGCCGTGGCGACGGCCTACCTGTTCCCGATCCTGCTCGCCGACATCGGCACGCGTGCTCTGCTCTACGGCCTCGTCGTGACCTCGATCCTCGGCGCCGTGGTCACCTGGAAGTACCGGATCGAGACGACCGGCGTGAACCTCGACCATGTCGGGCGTGCCGAGGCATCCACCAAGCCGGTCACTGCTTCGGGCGGCGAGGGGGTACCCGCGTGAGTGCGTTCCATTCTCATCGGCCGGCGCGGCGCTGGCCGGCGCTCGGTGTCGCAGCGCTCTCGCTCGGACTGGCTGTGGCTGTGGCTGCGGCGGCTTCCGGATCCACGGCCATCTCACTGAACGAGACGGGATCCACCCTGCTCTATCCGCTGTTCCAGCGCTGGATCTCCGACTACGCTCGCAGCGACTCGGGCGTTTCCCTCACCGCCGCGGCCACCGGCTCGGGTGCCGGCATCACCGCAGCGCTATCCGGTGCCGCGCGGATCGGCGCATCGGACGCGTACATGAGCGACGAGCAAGCCGAGCAGAATCGTGAGATCGTCAATGTTCCGGTCGCCATCTCGGCGCAGACGGTGAACTACAATGTTCCCGGCTTGAACGGAGCCGGACTCAGGCTCGACGGACCCACGCTCGCCGGGATCTACTCCGGCCGCATCACGGAGTGGGACGCCCAGCCGATCGCCGCATTGAACCCGCGCGTCCGGCTTCCGCACCGGCCGATCGTGCCGATCCGCCGAGCCGACCCCTCGGGCGACACCTTCATCTTCACCCAGTTCCTCGACTTCTCCACGCCGAGCTGGGAGGACAGCATCGGCTACGGCACCGCCGTGACCTGGCCTCGAGTCCCCGGCGAGCGCGCCGCCTCGGGGAACCAGGGCATGGTGCAGGCGGCGGCCGCCACGCCCTACTCCATCGCCTACGTCGGCATCAGCTTCCGCGACGCGATTGCCCAAGCTGGACTCGGTACCGCCCTGCTCGAGAACCAGAGTGGAAAATTCCTGCTACCAACGCCCGAGACCGTGAACGCGGCCGCATCCGCGCTCGATTCGCGCACGCCTTCCGATGAGCGGCTGAGTCTGGTGTTTGCGCCCGGCGACCGGTCCT
>JASHYG010000374.1 GCA_030043215.1 Gammaproteobacteria bacterium | reverse complement strand
ACGAGCTGTGCTCGGTCTACGTCGGCTGCCATGACGGCCGCCTGAGGATCAACCGGAGCGAGATCGCGGGCTGGCGCTGGGTGGCGCCGGAGGCGCTCCAGGCGGAGATGACCGGGCGCGGCGCGGCACATTTCACCCCCTGGTTCATACTGGAGTGGGCGCGCATTTGGGGCGATCATCGGGATGAGCTGGAAGCGTTACAGTCGAGAGCAGGAGCGTAGCACTTGGGAATTCCATTACTGCAGAAATATCGGGTGGCGAGCTACATCGCCGGGCGCAAGCTGCGGGGACAGAAGCGCTATCCACTGGTGCTCATGCTGGAGCCGCTGTTCCAGTGCAACCTCGCCTGCTCCGGCTGCGGGAAGATCGACTATCCGAAGGAGATCCTGCAGAAGCGCATGAGCGTCGAGGATGCGCTCGGCGCCGTGGACGAATGCGGCGCCCCCATCGTGTCCATCCCGGGCGGGGAGCCGCTGATCCACAAGGAGATGCCGCAGATCGTGGCGGCCATCGTCGCCCGCAAGAAGTTCGTGTACCTCTGCACGAACGCCATCCTGCTCACGAAGCACATCGACGATTACCAGCCCTCGCCCTACCTCACCTTTTCCGTTCACCTCGACGGCAACCGGGAGCGCCACGACCTCTCCGTCTGCCAGGAGGGCGTCTACGACAAGGCGGTCGCAGCCATCCAGCTCGCGCTGTCGAGAGGCTTCCGGGTGACCGTCAACTGCACGCTGTTCAACGGCGAGAATCCCGCGGAGGTGGCGGAGTTCTTCGACACCTCGATGGGCCTCGGCGTCGAGGGGATCACGGTCTCCCCCGGGTACAGCTACTCCCACGCGCCGCGGCAGGACGTGTTCCTCGAGCGCAGCGCGAGCAAGCGGCTGTTCCGCGAGATCTTCAAGCGCCGCAAGAGCGGCAAGGCCCGCTGGCGGTTCAACCATTCCTCGCTGTTCCTCGATTTTCTCGCCGGTAACCAGCGCTATCAGTGCACTCCTTGGAGCAACCCGACGTACAACCTCTTTGGATGGCAGCGGCCCTGCTACCTGCTCTCCGACGAGGGCTATGCGCCGAGCTTCCGCTCGCTGATGGAGGAGACCGAGTGGGAGCGGTACGGCGTCGGTCACAATCCTCGTTGCAACAACTGCATGGCCCACTGTGGCTTCGAGGGCACCGCCGTCGACGACGCCTTCAGCCGTCCGTTGAAGGCACTCGCGGTGTCGCTGCGGGGTCCCCGGACGCGCGGACCCATGGCCCCGGAGCTCCCGGTGATCTACGGCGCGGGCGAGTCCGCGCAGCGGTCTCCGCCAGCCGTGAGTGTCCCGATGAGCGCCATTCAGCCCTCGCGCCGGCACCGCCACGCGGCCGAAGATGGTCCCGCAGGCAGTCCCGGCGAGACGGGGGCGGCCCCCGCCGAGACCGCGCCGAGGCCGCAGTGAATGAGCGGCCCTGGATAGGAGTTCCGGCGTGAACGACGCGGCAGGCCGCCGAGTCGACTCCGAAGAAGCCGATACGTTCGCGGCCCAGCTCGAGGCCTGGCGCGTGCGCATGGAGCAGGCGCTCGCGCGGCGGCTGCCGGACTCGGCCACCGTGCCGAAGCGCCTGCACGACGCCATGCGGTACAGCGTGCTCGGCGGCGGCAAGCGTATCCGCCCCGCGCTGGTGTTCGCGACGGCGCGCACGCTCGGGCTCACCGAGGATCAGGTCGAGGCGGCGGCGTGCGCCATCGAGCTGGTCCACGTCTACTCCCTCGTGCACGACGATCTGCCGGCGATGGACAACGACGACCTGCGCCGCGGCAGGCCGACCTGCCACAAGGCGTACGACGAGGCCACGGCGATCCTGGTCGGCGACGGTCTGCAGCCTCTCGCGTTCCAGCTGCTCGCGGTCGATCCGGCGCTCCCTCCCTCCCCCGCGATCCGCCTGCGGCTCATCGCGCTGCTCGCCGAGGCGAGCGGGAGCCTCGGGATGGCGGGCGGCCAGGCGATCGACCTCGAGGTGCAGGGCAAGCAGCTCGATGTGGCCCAGATCGAGGACATGCACTCCCGCAAGACCGGAGCGCTGATACGGGCCTCCGTCGCCATGGCGGCGGCCTGTGCGCCCTCGCTCGAGCCGCGCCTCGGCGCCGGCCTCAAGAGCTTCGCGGCGGCGGTGGGCCTCGCGTTCCAGATCCAGGACGACCTGCTCGATGTGATCGGGGACTCCTCCACGCTCGGGAAGGCGACGGGCGCGGACCAGGAACGCTCGAAGCCCACGTATCCGGCAATCCTCGGCATCGCGGCGTCCCAGGCTGAGGTGAGCCGGCTGCACGCCCATGCGCTCGATGCCCTCGAGCCGTTCGGCCAGCGCGCCGAGCCCTTGAGGCTGCTCTCGAACTGGCTGTTGTCGCGGCGTTATTGAGGACTCACCGGACGAGCCCTCAAGCCCCAAGCGGAGCCTCACGCGCCATGGAAACCTTTCCGCTCCTGACCGGCATCGATTCTCCGGCCGACCTGCGCCGGCTTCCCCAGGGGAAGCTCCCGCAGCTCGCAAAGGAGCTGCGCGAGTTCCTGATCCAGAGCGTCAGCACTCGCGGAGGGCATTTCGCCGCGGGCCTCGGCACCGTCGAGCTCACCATCGCCCTGCACTACGTCTACGACACGCCGCACGACCGCCTGGTCTGGGACGTGGGACATCAGGCGTACCCGCACAAGGTGCTCACCGGGCGCCGCAATCGCCTGCACACGATCAAGCTGAATCGCGGGCTCGCCCCGTTCCCCGCACGCCACGAAAGCGATTACGACACGTTCGGCGTCGGCCACTCGAGCACCTCGATCAGCGCGGCGCTCGGCATGGCGATCGAGGCCGCGCGCTCGGGCGGGGGGCGCCGGGTGGCCGCCATCGTCGGGGACGGCGCGATGAGCGCCGGCATGGCGTTCGAGGCGCTGAATCACGCGGGCGCGCTCGACGTGGATCTGCTCGTGATCCTCAACGACAACGACATGTCGATCTCCGAGGCCGTGGGCGCCTTCTCCAACTATCTCGCCCGCCTGCTCTCGGGAAAGCTCTACTCGCACCTGCGCGAGGGCGGCAAGCGCGTGCTGCGCCGGGTGCCGACGGCCCTCGAGCTGGCGCGCCGCTCCGAGGAGCACATGAAGGGCATGCTGCTGCCCGGCACGATCTTCGAGGAGATGGGGCTCAACTACATCGGTCCGGTCGATGGGCACGACGTCCATGCGCTCGTTGCGATGCTGAGGAACGTCCGCCATCTCAAGGGTCCGCAGCTC
>JASHYG010000373.1 GCA_030043215.1 Gammaproteobacteria bacterium | reverse complement strand
CCGCCCGCGCCTGCGAATTGAGGGCTTCGAGCGCGCCATGAGCCTCGAGCCGCAACAGGACGAGACGGGCCTGCGGCGCGCCCTCGCGGATCTGCGCTCGATCCTGATCCCCGCCGAGACTCTGGAGGCATGGGCCGTCCAGCGCCGGCTGTTCGCCCCGACTCACCGGCGCCTGCTCGTTGCCGCAACGAGCGGCCGGCTCGTGTGGATCACCCGCAAGCTCCTCGGCGGCTTCGATGTCGCGAACATCCGCTGGCAGGACCTGGAGGATGTGACGCTGCGCGTGGGGATCTTCGGCGCGGAGCTTCTCGTGCGCGCGGGCGCATCGACCGACCTCGCGTCCGAGGGCGCGGTGGGCACGCGCCTGTATCCATTCAGCGGCCTGCGCAAGGCGCAGGCTCAGGCGGTCTATCGGATCTGCCAGGCGCAGGATCAAGCCTGGCGCGAGAAGCGCCGGGTGCGCGAGCTGGAGGAGCTGCGTGCGCGCTCCGGCGGATTTCAGATCGGCGGCAGTCCGCCGGCGTCCGGCGGACCGAGGAGCGCATCCGAGCCCGATGCGATGCGGCGGCTCCAGGAGGCCAAGAAGCTCCTCGATGACCGGCTGATCAACGACTCGGAGTACGAGTCGATCAAGGCGCGCATCCTGTCCGGCAGCTGACCGCATTCCCCGTACGGAGAGCAAGCGTCATGACGCCCGATGTCGAACCCGGCGCCGCTCGCGTGAGATCGCGGGCGGACCTCCAGGCCTACCTCGATCACTTCAATCACAAGGAGTACGAGCGGCAGATCGCGTATTACGCCGCGGACGTGCGGTACAGAGTCGGCACGCTGACGCTCGAGAGCCCGCGGCAGATCGCCGACTTCTACGCGGACTTCCACCAGCACTGCAAGGAGCGGGTGGAGATCGCGCAGTTCGCCTTGCAGGGCGATGTGTGCGCAGTCGTGATGCCGTCGCGGTTCGAGCCGTTCCGCGACTACCGCAAGCACGGGCTCAACTTCGAGGCGGGCAAGCCCGTCTCGTTCGTGAGCTTCATCTTCTATGCGCTCGCGGACGGCAAGATCCGGCGCATCCGGGTCGCCCGCTACGCGGGCGCGGCGAGCGAGTTCGAGGACTGAGCGGGCACGTCATGGTCCACGGAGCTGCCGGGGTTCGCCGACCTGCCGCGGTCCATCGAGCCGCCGGGGTCCGCCGGCGTGTAGCTCCGCTCCCCGCGGCGGGTGTATCGTGGCGCCTTTCTGCGCAGGTCGAGGGGCGCCGCCATGGCCGCAAAGTTCCGCAAGATCGCCACCGAGGAGGCCTTCTCCATCCCGGAGGTGGCGCAGGAGCTGCAGAAGGTCGCGCGCGCACCCGGTGACAGCGCTGACCTGCCCCTGGTGAGAGGGATCTACGACGCCGAGCCCGGCTACGGGAGCATGAAGTTCCTCGATGGCCTGCTCGACATCGAGGGCAAGCGCCTGCGGGAGATGGACGAGTACGGTGTTGACATGCACCTGCTCTCCCTCACCGCCCCCGGCGTGCAGATGTTCGACGCGGATACGGCATGCGAGCTCGCGACGCTCGCCAACGATCGGCTGGCGGAGGTGATCTCCCGCCACCCCAGGCGGTTCGCCGGGCTCGCGACCTTCGCGCCGCAGGCTCCCAAGCGCGCCGTCAAGGAGATGGAGCGGGCCATCGGGAAGTTGAGGCTGAACGGCTTCATCGTCAACTCGCACACCAACAACGAGTACTTCGACGATCCGAAGTTCTGGCCCATCCTCGAGGCGGCCGAGGCTCTCGACCGCTGCATCTACATCCATCCGCGCGGACCCTCGGAGGGCTTGAAGGGGCCGCTCAGGGATTACGGGATGGACTCCGCGATGTGGGCCTACGGCGTGGAGGTGGGCACGCACGCGGTGCGGATGATGGCGGGCGGAGTGTTCGACCGCTTCCCGAAGCTCAAGATCTGCATCGGTCACATGGGCGAGGCGGTGCATTTCTGGATCTGGCGCATCACGTTCATGAACAGCCGGTCGCAGGTCATGGGGCGGGCGCCGAAGACGCGGCTCACGATGGAGGAGTACTTCCGGCGCAACTTCGTCATCACGACGAGTGGAGTCGAGGATCCTCTCGCGCTCGAGTACTCGGTCAAGAAGCTCGGCGCGGACAGCGTGCTGTGGGCGATCGACTACCCCTACCAGCCGACCGCCCCCGCGGTCGCGTTCATGGATGCCGCGCCGCTCCCGGATGCGGACAAATCCAAGCTGTATCACCGGAACGCGGAGCGGATTTTCCATATCGAGCCGGCGTGACGGCCCGGCTATCCCGCCCGCCGATAGCTGCGATTGCGACTATTGATTTCCACGGGAGGCCTGGTCCGAGCTATCGTAGCCCGAGCCATAGTGGGGGCCGGAAGCAAGCATGAGCGCGAGAATCATCGACGGGAAGGCGATCGCCAAGGAGATCCGCGCGGAGATCAAGCAGCGGGTCGAGCAGATGGCGGTCCGCCATGGCATGCGGCCCGGGCTCGCGGTGATCCTGGTGGGGAAGGACCCGGCATCCGAGGTGTATGTGCGGGGCAAGATCGCCGACTGCAAGGAGGTCGGCATCCAGTCCGAGCTCATCGAGCTGCCCGTGGAGGTCACCCAGGCCGAGCTGCTCCGCCGGATCGACGCCTTGAACGCCGACCCGGCGGTTCACGGCATCCTCGTCCAGCTGCCCCTGCCCGGCCACATCGAGATGCGCAGCATTCTCGAGCGGATCTCGGTGGAGAAGGACGTGGACGGCTTCCATCTCTACAACGTCGGCGGCCTGATCACGGGGGATACCATCTTCCCGCCGTGCACGCCGTACGGCGTGCAGAAGCTGCTGGACCACGAGGGCATCGATGTCGAGGGGCGCAACGTCGTGGTGGTCGGCGCGAGCAACATCGTCGGCAAGCCGCTCGCGGTCATGCTGATGCAGAAGGACGCGACGGTCTGCATCTGTCACAAGAAGACGCGCGATCTCGCCCAGTTCACGATCCTCGCCGACATCCTGGTCGTCGCGGCGGGCGTTCCGGGCCTGATCGTTCCGCAGATGATCCGCACCGGCACGGTGGTCATCGATGTCGGCATCAATCGCTTGCCCGACGGCCGCATCACGGGGGATGTCGACTTCGAGGGCGTGCGCCAGAAGGCGTCCTACATCACGCCTGTCCCGGGCGGCGTCGGCCCGATGACCCGGGCGATGCTGCTGCACAACACCATCCTCTCGGCCGAGCGCACCCTAGGTGAGCGGCCGAAGAGCTTCAAGCTGAGCGCTCTGTAGCTGAGCGCTCTGTAGCGAAGCGGGCGGGGCCGAGGAGAATCGGGAGCGATCATGGCAGCGCAGCACGTGAAGCACTGGCAGATCGGCGACGTGAAGGTCGCCCGCATCGTCGAGGTCAACGCCTTCGAGGACGACATGAAGATGCTCCTCAAGGAGGGCACGCCGGAGTTCGTGCAGAGCTTCAAGTGGCTGCGGCCGCACTTCGCGACGCCCGAGGGCAGGATGCTCATCTCCTTCCAGTGCTTC
>JASHYG010000372.1 GCA_030043215.1 Gammaproteobacteria bacterium | reverse complement strand
CGCCATACTGTCGGGCCTTGCGGTCGGGGACACGGTGGTCATCGACGGCACGGACCGGTTGACGGATGGATCCAAGATCGGCATCGCCGGGGCGAGCACCGCTTCCGGCCCCGCACCCCTCGAGGCCGCGCCGCAACCGGCCGCAAAGAAGGCGAGCAAGTCAGGCACGTCCGCGTAGCGCAAACGCGCCCCCGGATGGCCCATAGACCGCAATCGCCGATGCGCGCCCCATGAACATTTCCCGCCCGTTCGTACTGAGGCCGGTCGCCACCTCTTTGCTGATGATCGCGCTCGTGCTCGTCGGCGCGGTCGCCGTGCGGTTCCTGCCGATCTCCTCGCTCCCGGATGTGGACTATCCGACCATCCAGGTCCAGACGTTCTACCCCGGCGCGAGCCCCCAGGTGATGGCGACCACCGTCACCGCGCCGCTGGAAGTGCAGCTGGGCGAGATCCCGGGCCTCACGCAGATGACCTCCGCCAGCTCGGCCGGCGCCTCGGTCATCACTCTGCAGTTCGACCTCTCGCTCGATCTCGACGTGGCCGAGCAGGATGTCCAGGAAGCCATCAACGCGGCGAACAGCTTGCTGCCGAGCGGCCTGCCGGCGCCGCCGACGTATGCGAAGGTCAATCCTGCCGATCAGCCCATCCTCACGCTCGCCGTCACCTCCGATTCGATGTCGCTCACCCAGCTTCAAGATGCGGCGAACAACCGCCTCGCCTCGAAGATCTCCGAAGTGCCGGGGGTGGGCCTCGTGACCCCCTCCGGCGGCAACGTGCCGGCAGTCCGCGTCGAGGCGGACCCGCACAAGCTCGCCGCGTACGGCCTCAACATCGACGATCTGCGCACCCTGCTCGGTGACATCAACGTCAGCCAGCCGAAGGGCAACTTCGACGGACCGGATCTCGACTACACGATCAACGACAACGATCAGATCCAGGATCCTGCGGATTACCTGAACACGGTGATCGCCTACCAGAACGGCGCGCCGGTGTTCATGCACGACGTGGCTCGCGTCACCCAGGCCGCGCAAGACGTCGAGCAGGGTGCCTGGTTCGATCACACGCCCGCGATCGTGCTCAACGTGATGCGTCAGCCGGGGGCGAACGTGATCGCCACGGTCGACCAGATCGAGAAGCAGCTGCCCCAGCTGCTCGCGAGCCTGCCGCAGGCGATGCACGTGCAGATCGTCGCCGACAGCACCGGCGTGATCCGCGCCTCGGTGTCCGACGCCGCGCTCGAGCTGGGTCTCGCGATCGCGCTGGTGGTGCTGGTGATCTTCGTATTCCTGCGCAACATGCCGGCGACCGTCATCCCGAGCATCTCCGTGCCGGTCTCCCTGATCGGCACGCTGGCGGTCATGTACCAGCTCGATTACTCGATCGACAACCTCTCGCTGATGGCGCTGATCATCGCGACCGGCTTCGTGGTGGACGATTCGATCGTGATGATCGAGAACATCGTGCGCTACCTGGAGGCAGGCAAGACGCCGCTCGAGGCGGCCCTCGAGGGGGCGGGGCAGATCGGCTTCACCATCATGTCGCTGACGATCTCCCTGATCGCCGTGCTGATTCCGCTGCTGTTCATGGGCGGCGTGATCGGCCGGCTGTTCAGCGAGTTCGCCGTCACTCTCGCCGTCACCATCGTGATCTCCGCGGTGGTCTCCTTGACGCTCGTGCCGATGATGTGTGCGCGCATCCTGCGCCGCAAGATGGAGCGGCGCCCGAGCCGCTTCGAGCGGGTGAGCGAGGGACTGTTCGACAGGACGCTCGCGGCCTACGAGCGCGGCCTGCGGTGGGTGCTGCGCCACCAGGGCCTGACTCTGGCCGTCGCAACGGTGACCGTGGCATTGACGGGGGTCCTCTACGTCTGGATCCCGAAGGGGCTGTTCCCGGTGCAGGACGTGGGCGTGATCCAGGGCATCAGCGTGGCCGACAACTCGGTCTCCTACAAGGCGATGGCGGCCCGCCAGAGCGCGCTGGCCGATGTCATCCTCAAAGATTCGGACGTCACGTCCCTGACTTCCTACATCGGCATCGATGGCACCAACACGACCCTCAACAACGGTCGCTTCCTGATCAATCTCAAACCCCACGACGATCGCTCCCTCACCGCCGATCAGATTGCGAGGCGCCTGCTCGGCGAGGTTGCCGGCGTGTCCGGGATCAAGCTGTATCTGCAGCCCGAGCAGGATCTCACGCTCGACACCGTGGTCTCGCCGAATCAATACCAGTTCGTGCTGCGGGGACCGAGCCAGGAGGAGTTCGAGAGATACGTGCCGGAGCTGATCGAGCGGATGAGGCAGATCAAGTCGATCACCGATGTGACCAGCGATCTGAACAATGAGGGCCTGAGCGTCGATATCGAGGTCAACCGGCAGCTGGCCGCGCGCTACGGCATCACCCCGGCCACCATCGACAACGCGCTCTACGACGCGCTCGGCCAGCGCATCGTCTCGACCATTTTCAACCAGTCGAGCCAGTATCGCGTGGTCCTGGTCGCGAAGTCGGGCAGCCTGCCGAACGTGCAATCGCTCGGCACCCTGTACCTGCCGACTCAGGCCGGCAGCACCGGCCAGGTGCCCTTGAGCGGCATCGCCGACATCAGGATTACCCAAGCGCCGCTGGTCGTGAGCCACCTCGCGCAGTTTCCGGCCGTCACCGTGTCCTTCAACCTCACCCGGGACGCCTCGCTCAGCGCCGCCGTGGACGACATCGAGCGGGTCGAGCGGACGTTGCAGTTGCCCGCCTCGATCACCTCCTCGTTCCAGGGCGCCGCCCAGGCCTTTCAGGACTCGCTATCGAGCGAGGTGTTCCTGCTGCTGGCCGCGCTCGTCACCGTGTACATCGTGCTCGGCGTGCTCTATGAGAGCTATATCCATCCGGTGACGATCCTGTCCACGCTCCCCTCGGCCGGCATCGGCGCGCTGCTTGCGCTCGCGTGGACCGGCAGCGGCCTCGACGTGATCGGCATCATCGGCATCGTGCTCCTGATCGGCATCGTCAAGAAGAATGGGATCATGATCGTGGACTTCGCGCTCGAGGCCGAGCGCCATCACGGCAAGTCGCCCGAGGAGGCGATCTTCGAGGCCTCGCTGCTGCGTTTCCGGCCGATCCTGATGACCACGCTCGCGGCGATGCTCGGCGCCTTGCCGCTGCTCGCCGGCACCGGCACGGGCTCGGAGCT
>JASHYG010000371.1 GCA_030043215.1 Gammaproteobacteria bacterium | reverse complement strand
CGCCCGCCGCTGCCATGCCGCCGAGGATCTGCCGCCGGTTCGGTGTTTGCTCGTCCATATTCGTCCCCCAGAATGGTCGTGATGCTGCGAGAGCGGCGGCCATGATAGGCGAGTCGGGCAGGTGTGCAAATGGGGGAGGGCGACCGCATCGAGCACGGCCCGATGTCGCGCATGGCACAGAGTACTCATTGAGTATTCCCTGAGAATATCAATTCAATACAATGATTTATAAAGGATAATTTTCTTGACATTTCATGGAGCGGCACGGGTGCGCTCGAGAGGCGCCGGCGCGATCGTCCGTAGACACCGCCGCTCGTCCCACCTAACCTCTCCGCATGCAGTACGGCCGGGAGAGACTCGTGGGAACCCAAGCGAGCGTCATGGGGCGGGTTTGTCATGGCGCGCGCTGATGCGCCTCATGCCGGCGCGCCTCCAGAGGCGGCGCCCGATCAAGCGAGACTGCTGCACAGCGATGACCCCAAGCTCGCCGCGAACAAGAAGCTCGTGTTCGACATGTGGCGGACGATCATCCAGGGCGGCTGCACCGACCTTGCGCCGCGGTTCTTCACCGAGAGCTACATCCAGCACAATCCGAACGTCGCGAGCGGCCGGGATTCACTGGTTGCCTACATCAAGCAGACGCGCCCGGTGCGCCCGATCGAGCCGACGATCACCTTTCCAGTGGTTGCCATCGTGGCGGAGGGGGATCTCGTGATGGTCGCGACGGTCACGTACGCGCCCGATCCGGAGCGGCCGGGACAGAAGTACGCCGGGACGCACTTCGACCTGTTCAGGATCGAGCAGGGCTTGATCGCCGAGCACTGGGACAGCGTGCGCAAGGACCCCGCCATGCAGCACTTCGATCCGAACGTCGATGACAAGCCCTGACGGCTCGAGGAGTTCCCATCATGAGCGCTCGCAGGCATCCCCACGTAGTGAACGTCGACGAAACCGAGTCCTTGAGTCGACCCAAAGGACGGTTCGGCGTCACCATGAGACGCCTCGGCGCTCCCGCCGGCGCCCGGGGCATTGGTTTCAACTGGATGGAGCTGCAGCCCGGCAAGACCTCTTTCCCGTATCACTACCACACGGGGATCGAGGAGGGGCTGTACGTTCTATCGGGTACCGGAGAGCTGCGGATTGGCAACGAGCGGGTGGCCGTGAGAGCCGGTGATTACGCAGCATTCCCGCCTGGTCCGGATTGCGCCCATACACTGACCAATACGGGGACCGAGCCGCTGCGTTACCTGTCTTTCTCAACCCTGAACACGACCGATGTTTGCGGCTATCCGGACTCGAAGAAATTTGCATTCGTCGGATTAGCGGATCCTTCGGCGTGGCCCAACGGACTGTGGGTCTACAAGCTCATCAACGATCAGCCCTCGGTGGATTACTTCGAAGGCGAGGATACCGAGGGGACGTGAGCCGCAAGCCATGATCACCCAGTCAGCCGAGCTCGGCCGCCGAGCGCTGTTTGCGTTCATCCTCACCTTCGTCGCCTCGCGCGTCGTGGTGCTCCTCATCATGTCGCGCCGGATCCCGAACCTGTACTTCTTCCTGAGCGGCACGCACGTCCACCACCTCAACTACGGCATCTTCCTGCTCGCGGGAGTGGGCGCGTATCTGCTATTCGCCCTGCCACAGGGAAGGGGTCTGCGCATCGCCGCGCTCGCCTACGGCATCGCGATGGCTTTGACCTTCGACGAGTTCGGCATGTGGCTGCATCTCGGAGGCAGCTACTGGCAGCGGGCGAGCGTGGATGCGATCATCGTCGTCGCCGCGCTCCTCGGCCTGGTCGGATTCGCAGCGAACCTCAGAAGATTCGAGTCCCGCCACGTCAGGGCCTCGATTGCCCTGCTGATCGCCGTCGTCGTATTCGGCGTGGTGCTGTACGACGCCTCGGTGAAGATCGGCAGGGTGGAGGGACCGCGCCTGGAGGCGCTCGAGGCGGCATCCTCCCCTTGAACCCCGGCGTAACCCTTCCGGGTGAGATTCTACGCCCGCTTCTCCTGCGGCCAGTCCCCCGCCGGCGCCGCGCTCTTGATCTCGCACTCGATCTCCAGCTGCTCGAGCCATTCCTCTGGGCCGAGCGTCGCATCGAGCACCAGGCACTGGCGCTTGACGGTCGCAAAGTCGCCGGGCGTCAGGTATCTCATGAAGAGCAATCTCTTCTCCCAGCTTTCCTTCGTCCGCGGATCGATGGTGTGAATCGTCTCCTCGAGGCCCGCTTCGGCCACGAACATCTTCCAACGCTGAGCCAGGTCGAGCTCTCGGAACTCGATCTTGAACGTGAAGCGGCGTAGAGCGGCCGCGTCGAGATTTCGGAAGAGGTTTGTCGCGACGACGACTATGCCGTCGAACCGCTCCATGCGCTGCAGCAGCTCGTTGGTCTGGGTCACCTCCCAGCTGTGATGGGCGAGCTCGCGGCTGCGGAGGAAGCTGTCTCCTTCGTCGAAGAACAGAATGGCATCCTCTGCGGCGGCCTCCTCGAAAGCGGCGGCGATGTTCTTCTCGGAATCGCCCAGCCACTTGCTGAGAAGCGCGGATGCGCTCTTGCTCACGAGGGGCAGCCGCAGCTCGCATGCGACATGCTCCGTGAACTGTGTCTTGCCGGTGCCCGGCGGACCGTACAGCAGCACCGAGCCCCTCGGGTGCTTGCGAAAGCTCTCCAGAATCTGCCTGGGGGTGAAGCGGCCGGCCGTATTGAGATATTCGAGCGAGTAATGGGTGACCACCGGTCGGAAGCGGTCAGTCAAATCGCGCGAGAGCGCACGCTGACTGCGCCGGATCGCCTGGACGATCGCATGGTCCCGATCGGCCTTGCGCTGCGCGTCGAGCAGCTGAGACGCCTTCACCGCCGACTCGAGCTGGGCGCTC
>JASHYG010000370.1 GCA_030043215.1 Gammaproteobacteria bacterium | reverse complement strand
GCCTCCGCCCCGGTGCGCGTGGAGCACGACCGCGCGGCCGCCATCCGCGGCGCGCTCGGGCGCTCCTCCGCGGGCGATGTCGTGCTCATCGCCGGCAAGGGCCACGAGGACTATCAGATCATCGGCGGCGAGCGCCGTGCCTTCAGCGACCGGGCCGTCGCGCGGGCTTTCTTCTCGAGATCGCAGGGGCAGGCATGAGCCGATCGCAGGGAGCGACTCCGGACGGCGGCAGGCGGCCCGAAGTGGGCGGCGCAGGGATGGGGCCGTCCACCCGCACGCTCGGGGAGTTTGCGCGAGCCTGCGGCGGTCGGCTCGCGGGAGCCGACCGCCTTTACACCGGCGTCTCGACCGACACCCGCACGCTGCAATCCGGCGAGCTGTTCGTCGCGCTGCGCGGCCCGCGCTTCAACGCCCACGAGTTCCTCGGCCGAGCCGAGGCGGCTGGCGCAGCGGGCGCAGTGGTCGACGCGGAGCAAACCACTCCGCTCGCCCAGGTGATCGTCGAGAACACGCAGACGGCCCTCATGCGCGCCGCCAGCCGCTGGCGGGCGCAGTTCGCCATTCCGCTGGTCGGTGTCGCGGGCAGCAACGGCAAGACGACCGTGAAGGAGATGATCGCCGCGATTCTCACGCAGGCGGGCCCGTGTCTCGCGACGCGCGGCAATCTCAACAACCACATCGGCGTGCCGCTCACCCTGTTTCGGATCGAGCCGACGCATCGCTTCGCGGTGGTGGAGATGGGCGCGAACCGCGCGGGTGAGGTCGCCGCGCTGGTCAGCCTCGCGCGGCCCACGATCGGGCTCATCACCAACGCGGGCGCCGAGCACCTCGAGGGATTCGGCAGCCTCGAGGGCGTGGCGCGCGCCGAGGGCGAGATGGTCGAGGGCCTCGCTGCGGACGCCGTCGCCGTGATCAATGCCGACGATCCCTTCGCGCCGCTGTGGCGCGGACTCACGTGCGCCCGGGTGGTGAGCTTCGGCCTCGGCGAGCGGGCGGACTTCAGTGCCCGGGGCCTGCGCACGGAGGTCGCCGCCGGCGAGTTCCGCACACGCTTCACGCTCGAGTGCGCGCAGGGCCGCACCGGCATCGAGCTACGGCTCGCCGGACGCCACAACGTCGCCAATGCGCTGGCGGCGGCGGCGGCGGCCTGCGCAGCCGGAGCGACGCTCGGGCAGGTGAGCGCCGGCCTCGCGACCATGCGGGCGGTGCACGGACGTCTGCAGCTCAAGCGCGCGCGCAGCGGAGCCTGGCTGATCGACGACTCGTACAACGCCAATCCGAGCTCGGTGCGCGCCGGCATCGAGGTCCTCGCGGACCTCGACGGGCACAAGTGGCTCGTGCTCGGCGACATGGCCGAGCTCGGCGCCTTCGCGCATGCGAGCCATGCCGAGATCGGCTCCTTCGCGCGCGAGCGCGGCGTCGAGCGCCTGTTTGCGACGGGCGAGCTCGCGCAGCTCGCCGTCGAGAGCTTCGGCGCGGGCGCCGAATGGTATCCGGACGCGGATGCGCTCACCCGCGTGCTCGATGAGGCGGCGACGGCGGAGACGCGGGTGCTCATCAAGGGCTCCCGGGTGAACCGGCTGGAGCGCGTGGTTGCGGCGCTGGTGGCGCCGGGAGAGTAGCGGTGCTCTACTGGGTTGCACAACAGCTGACCGGGGTCTACTCCGGCTTCCACGTCTTCCGCTACCAGACGTTCCGCGCGATCCTCGCGGCGATCTCGGCGCTCGCCTTCTCGCTGCTCGTCGGTCCCGCGGTGATCGCGAAGCTCTCGCGCTACCAGATCGGGCAGGTGGTCCGCTCGGACGGCCCGAAGTCGCACCTGCCGAAGGCCGGCACGCCGACGATGGGCGGCGCGCTCATCCTCGCCGCGCTGCTCTTCGGCACGCTGCTCTGGGCAAACCTCTCCGACCGGTTCGTCTGGACGGCGATCGGCGTGACGTTCGCCTACGGTCTCATCGGCTTCTACGACGATTACTTGAAGCTCGTCGTCGGCAACTCGAGGGGGCTCATCCCGCGCTGGAAGTACCTCTGGCAGTCCGTCGCGGGCCTGTGCACCGCCGCGACGCTCTACTACATGGCGCAGGATCCGGCGGACACCACGCTCTACCTGCCGTTCGTCAAGAAGTTCGCCGAGCCGCTGTCGGCGGTCCCGTTCATCACGATCTCCTACCTGATGATCGCGGGCATGAGCAACGCCGTCAATCTCACCGACGGTCTCGACGGACTCGCGATCATGCCCGCCGTGCTCGTCTCGGCGGCGCTCGGCGTCTTCGCCTACGTGAGCGGCAACGCCGTGTTCGCCGGCTACCTCTCCATTCCGGCGGTGCCGCGCGCCGGCGAGCTCCTGATCTTCTGCTCCGCGCTCGGCGGGGCGGGTCTCGGCTTCCTCTGGTTCAACACCTATCCCGCGCAGGTGTTCATGGGCGATGTCGGCGCGCTCGCGATAGGCGCCGCCATCGGCGTCATCGCCGTGATCGTGCGCCAGGAGGTGGTGACGCTCATCATGGGCGGCATCTTCGTGGCCGAGACGGCGTCCGTCATCCTGCAGGTCGGATCGTTCAAGCTCACGGGCAAGCGCATCTTCCGCATGGCGCCGATCCATCATCACTTCGAGCTCAAGGGGTGGGCGGAGCCGAAAGTGATCGTGCGGTTCTGGATCATCACGCTGCTGCTCGTCCTCCTGGGACTCTCGACCTTGAAGCTGCGATGAGCGAAGCGCGCGACAATCCATCGACCGCCGTGATCGTGGGGCTCGGCCGCACGGGATACTCGTGCGCCGCCTACCTGCACGCGCGCGGCTGGCGCATCGCGGTGACCGACACCCGCAAGGAGCCTCCGGAGCTCGCGCGGCTCGCGGCGCTCGATCCCGCCATTCCGGTGCGGCTCGGGGGCCTCGACGCCGCGCTGCTCGACGATGCGGTGTGCGTCGTGGC
>JASHYG010000369.1 GCA_030043215.1 Gammaproteobacteria bacterium | reverse complement strand
TGCGTTCGACCGCGAGCCCACCCGAGCCAAGTGATCGACCCCGGAGCGTTGGGCGGCTCGACGTCGTGGCGACTCCCATCGGCAACCTGAGTGATCTGAGCGACCGTGCGCGGCAGAGTCTTGCGAGCGCTCACGTCATCGCCGCGGAGGACACGCGACGCACGCTCGGGCTTCTGCAGGCGCTCGGCATCTCGCGGCCGCTCGTCTCGCTCCATGCTCACAACGAGGCGCAGCGCTTGCCGGAGCTGTTGCGCAGGCTCGAAGGAGGCGAGATCGTGGCACTGGTGAGCGATGCGGGCACGCCGCTCGTCTCCGATCCCGGCGGCGAGCTCGTCCGGCGCGCGCTCGCAGCGGGGATCGAAGTCCGTCCGATTCCCGGACCGTCCGCCGTCGTGGCGGCGCTCGTCGTCGCCGGAGTGACCGCGGAGCGCTTTTGTTTCGAGGGCTTTCTGCCCTCTGCGGCGCGCGAGCGGCGCGAGCGGCTGCGCGAGCTCGCCGCGGAGCCGCGCACGCTGGTGTTCTTCGAGGCTCCGCATCGCATCGCCCCGTGCCTCGTTGACTTGACAACGGTATTCGGCGCCGAGCGCCACGCAGCCGTCGCGCGCGAGCTGACGAAGGTTCACGAGACGGTCTACCGGGGCACGCTCGCGGAGCTCGCGGAGCGCGCGCAAGGAGAGCCGGACTTCCGGCGCGGCGAGATCACGCTGGTCGTGCAGGGAGCGCCGCCGCGGCCGCAACGGGCGGACGAGGGCCAGCTGCGCCGCGCGCTCGAGCTGCTCCTGAGAGAGCTCCCGCCGGGCAAGGCCGCGGCGCTCGCAGCTCAGTTGACGGGAACGAAGCGCAGCGACGCCTATGCGCTCGCGCTCGAGATCGCCACGCGGCGCGCTGAGAGTTGAGCTCGCGCTCATCTGCCTATATCGTGTCCGCGGGAGTCGGCCGGGCAATCGCTGTTCTCACCAGCCACGCTGGGCGGGGATGGAGGAAAGTCCGGGCTCCGGCGGACGAGGTGCCAGGTAACGCCTGGGGGGCGCAAGCCCACGGAAAGTGCAACAGAAAGCAAACCGCCTAAGTCCGTGCCTCCCGGCACGGGCCGGTAAGGGTGAAACGGTGCGGTAAGAGCGCACCGCGTCGGTGGCAACACTCGACGGCACGGCAAACCCCACCTGGAGCAAGGCCAAATAGGGAAGCAGCACCCCAGCGGGGGTGCAGCGTCGTCTCGCACGCGCTTCCGGGTAGGCCGCACGAGGCTCGCGGCGACGCGGGTCCCAGAGGAATGATTGCCCTCGACAGAACCCGGCTTACAGGCCGGCTCCCCCTCGAATTAACTACTGTATGAGATTAGCTGGCCAAGCTTCTGATTGGTAAGAGGAGTCCCGCTCGGATACTGTTCGAGCGGCCCGGGATTGGCCATAAGTCGTTGTGATTGCGACTAATTTCTCACTCCACATCATTGACAGCATATGTCGCCGATTCCTATAGTGGCGACCAGTGGGAAAAAGTGGGGGGAAGTGGGCGAAATCGCTCCACCGTCGTGTTCTGCGGTGCAACAAAGGTCACTCTGGACGACAAAGGCCGGCTGGTCATGCCCACCCGGTACCGCGAGTCCATCCAAGCGCGCGGTGACGGCAAGCTGGTCGTCACCGTTCACCGCGACCCCTGCCTCCTCATCTATCCCTTGCCCGACTGGGAGCTCACCGCACAGAAGCTCTTGAGCCTTCCGAGCATGCACCCCCAGGCGCGGTGGCTGCAACGGGTCGTGGTCGGTTACGCCACCCCCCTCGAGCTCGACGGGCACGGGCGATTTCTCCTGCCGCCGGAGCTCCGCGAGATCGCGGGGCTGCAGCGGCTCGCAATGCTGGTTGGTCAAGGCAGTCGCTTCGAGCTCTGGGACGAGGCGCGCTGGAACGAGCAGCGCGACCAGTTCTTGAAGAGCGACGCGGGCGCGGCCGATCTGCCGTCGTTGCTCGATTCGGTGTCGCTATAGGGGGGCGGTCTCGAGCCGCTTCGATTCTTGGGTGAGGGCGGGCACGAGCGCGAGCACGAGCCGGTGCTCGTCGATGAGGCGGTGGCTCTATTGGCCATCGAGGCGGGTGGTTTTTATGTCGATGCGACGTACGGCCGCGGCGGCCACACGGCACGGATTCTCGAGACCCTGGGTGGAGAAGGTCGCGTGCTCGCGATCGATCGGGATCCGCAGGCGATCGAGGCCGGCCGCCGCCGCTTCGCCCGTGAGCTGCGGCTCACGCTCGAGCAAGGGACGTTCGCGGATCTCGGCCGGCTCGTGCCGGCGCATGCGCACGGGCGTCCATGCCGTGGCGTGCTCCTCGACCTCGGCGTTTCCTCACCGCAGCTCGACGATCCGCGCCGCGGCTTCAGCTTCCGTGCTGACGGTCCGCTCGATATGCGCATGGACCCGACACGCGGCGAGCCCGTCTCGGCGTGGCTCGCTCGGGCGGGCGTCGACGAGATACGCGAAGTGATCGCCACGTACGGAGAGGAGCGCTTCGCGCGGCGCGTGGCGAAAGCCATCGCCGCGGCCCGCGGCAAGCGGCCGATCGAGCGCACGAGCGAGCTCGCGGCGCTCGTTGCGCAAGCCGTGCCGACCCGCGAGCCGGGCAAGCATCCTGCGACCCGGACCTTTCAGGCCCTGCGCATGCACATCAATGACGAGCTCGGCCAGCTCGAGCGCGGCCTTGCGGGCGCGACGGATGTGCTCGCTGCCGGCGGCCGTCTCGTCGTCATCAGCTTTCATTCGGTGGAGGATCGGGTCGTCAAGCGGTTCTTGCAGCGCGCCTCGAGCGTCGATCCGGCGCTCGCCGACCTGCCCGTGATCCCGCCGCAGGCCGCGCCGCGCCTGAGGCTCGTCGGACGCAAGATGCGGCCCACGACGGCCGAATCCGTCCGCAACCCGCGCGCCCGCAGCGCCCTGCTGCGTGCCGCGGAGAAGCTCGCATGAGCCTCGCCCGCCCGCGCGTGCTGCTCTTTGCCGTGCCGCTGCTGTGGCTCGCCGTGCTCGGCTCGGCGGCGGCGGCGGTCTACTGCAAGCATCGCTCGCGCGTGCTGTTCGTGCAGCTCGAGGCGCTCGATGCGCAGCGGGACAATCTCGACATCGAGTGGGGCCAGTTGCAGCTCGAGCAGAGCGCCTGGTCGACGCATGCGTTCGTCGAGAACGTGGCCCGCACGAAGCTGCACATGACGACTCCGGCACCGAAGGACATCAGGCTCGTCTCGCCATGACCCGTCGCCCGGACCGCAACGACGTGCCTCGCTCCTTCCGGTGGAGGGCCTATTTCGCGTTCGGCCTGCTCGCCTGCGCCGCGGTGGGCCTCACCTGGCGCGCCGTGAACCTGCAGCTCGTCGATCACAGCTTCCTCTCGAGCGAGGGCGATGCGCGCTTCACCAGGGTGGTCAGCATCCCCGCGCATCGCGGCATGATCACGGACCGCTACGGCGAGCCGCTCGCGGTGAGCACCCCGGTGGACTCGATCTGGGTGAGCCCGGGGCAGATCGCGGCGACCCCCGATCAGATCCGGCGGCTCGCGGCGGCTTTGCGCCTCGATCCCCAGGATCTCGCGCGGCGGGTGACGAGCAATCTCGACCGGGATTTTCTCTACGTGGAGCGGCACCTCCCGCCGGCCGAGGCGCAGAAGGTCAAGGCTCTCGACATCCCCGGCGTCTATCTGTCGCGGGAGTACCAGCGCTACTACCCCGCGGGCGAGGTGACCGGGCACCTGCTCGGCTTCACCGACGTGGATGATGCCGGCCAGGAAGGCCTCGAGCTCGCCTTCGATCACTGGCTCGCCGGGGAGGACGGCGAGAAGCGCGTGATCCAGGATCGCTACGGCCGGGTGGTCCAGGACGTGGACAGCATCCGCACGATGCGTCCGGGCCACGACCTCGTGCTGTCGATCGACCTGCGCCTGCAATACCTCGCGTACCGCGAGCTCAAGCGGGCGGTGCGGGATCAGCGCGCCCGCGCGGGCTCGCTCGTCATCCTCGACGTGCGCACGGGCGAAGTGCTGGCGATGGTGAACCAGCCGGCGTTCAATCCGAACGACCGGGACGAGATGCAGCCGGAGCTCTACCGTAATCGGGCCGCGACGGACATCCTGGAGCCGGGCTCGACGATGAAGCCGTTCTTCGTCGCCGCCGGACTCACCTCCGGCCGCCTGAGCGACCGCACGATCATCGACACCTCGCTGGGATTCATCAAGGTCGGGGCGCGCACCTTCACCGACGAGCACGATCTCGGCCGGGTGGACATCGCGACGATCCTCGCGAAGAGCTCCAACGTCGGCATGGCGCACATCGCGCTCGCGCTGCCGCCGCAGCTCATCTGGACGACGCTCACCGGAGTCGGCTTCGGCCGTGTGACGGCGAGCGGTTTCCCCGGCGAGTCCGCGGGGCTGCTCAGCGACTACACGCACTGGCGGCCGATCGGGATCGCGACGATGTCGCACGGCTACGGCATCTCGGTCACCCCGCTGCAGCTCGCCCACGCCTACGCGACGGTCGGCTCGCTCGGGATCCTGCGGCCCGTGACCTTGCTGCGCGCCGACGCTCCTCCGGCGGGTGAGCGC